>CALXXJ010000008.1 GCA_944392665.1 uncultured Clostridia bacterium
CTATGGATATTTATAGCCATAGTATTTGTTACGCCTATAGCACATAGTACATTTCAAGCAAATAGCAGTGGACAATTCAATTTGCAAGTATTTATAGAAACATTTGGAACATCAATAACACATCCACTAAATACCTTAGGAACAGTATTAACAGAAGGTGCTATGGGAGATTATTTTTCAACTTTAATTGTTGTAACGATTTTTTATTCAGTTTTCTTCTTTATAGGATTTGTAAAGTCAGCTCCTAAAAACGAATTTTCTGATATAGAACATGGTTCTAGTGATTGGAGTCAAAGAGGAGAGCAATATCAGATATTAAATAAAAATAAAGGAATCATTTTGGCAGAAGACAATTATTTACCAGTAGATAAAAGAGGAAACGTAAACGTTTTAGTAGTTGGACGGATCAGGATCTGGTAAATCTGCATCATACTCTATTCCAAATGCTTACCAAATGTTAGGTTCTTATGTATTTACAGACCCTAAAGGAGAATTATATGATAGAACAGCAGGGTATTTGAAAGCACATGGATATAAAATTAAAGTATTAAACCTTGTAAGACCAGAATATAGTGATGGATATAATCCATTAATGCATATATCATCAGGATTAGATGTTGATGTTATTGCAAATACAATTATTAAAGGACAAAAATCAGAAGGTGGAAGTTCAGACCCATTCTGGGATGATTCTGCTGAAATGTTACTAAAAGCTTTAATTTACTATTTATTAGCAACAAGACCAGAAGAAGAGCAAAACTTAGCTAGTTGTGCGGAATTGGTTAGAGCAGCTAATACAAATGGTGGAAATAACCTTTTAACAGAATTAATGAGTCAATTACCATATGACCACCCAGCAAGAATGAACTATAAATCTATTGAAATAGCACCAGAAAAAACCTATAGTTCTATCTTGAGTTCATTACAATCAAAACTAGGTAAATTTGATTCAAAGGAAATTGCAGAATTAACTTCAACAGACACCATTAATTTTGAAGAGATTGGAAATCAAAAAACAGCAGTATATGTTATATCATCAGATACACACACTGCTTATGATTTCTTACTAACAATATTCTTTGCGCAAATGATACAACAATTATATGATTATGCAGACCAAAATGGTGGGGCATTAAAAGAACAAACCTTTTTCATACTAGATGAGTTTGCCAACATTGGTAAAATACCTGACTTCGATAAAAAGATTTCTACATCTAGAAGTAGAAAAATATCATTTAGTGTTATATTACAAAATATAGACCAATTAGAGGCAGTATATGAAAAATCATATGAAACCATTATGGGTAACTGTGATACACACGTATTCTTAGGAAGTAACTCATATAAAACAGTTGAATATTTCTCAAAAGCATTAGGAGAAAAAACAATTGAAAGAGATAGTATATCTATTAATAGAGATAGACAGAACTGGAAAACAGGAAAAAGTGTATCAGACCAAGTAATGGCAAGAGCATTGATGACTCCAGATGAATTAAGAAGAATGGATAATGATTTATGTATTATCTATGAAAAAGGAATTAAACCTGTAAAAGCACAGAAATTCTATTATTTCAAACATCCTATGGCAAAAGAAATGAAAAGATTAGAAATTAGCCATAATGATATAGGAGAAATAGAAAGAGGAACATGGAGAAAATATAACCCATATAATCCATATGTTCCAGAAGATGAGAAAAAAGAAAAAGTAGATAGTTTAAAAGTAGAATCTTTAGATGATTTATTTGATGATGTGCCATCAAAAGATGACAAAAAGGAAGAAATAAAACCAGTAGCAGAACAAGCAAACGTGCAATCAGAGCAAGCATGGCAAAAGCCAGAAAACAAAATAGATTTAAACAGTTTTGATGAAGCACCAGTATTACCACAAGAACCAGTACAAGAAGATGATGATATATATGACTTACAAAAAGAATTAGAGGCTAAATTTGATGAACTATTTGGTCCAATAAACGAAGATGATTAATGTCCAATTGGGGACGTTTCTGTTTGGGACATTTTTATGTAAAGATACAACTAGGTATCGATTGAATTTTTATTAAATGATAAAACATAAAGAGTATAAAACATGAAGGTGTTTTGCATATTTAGATTTAAAATTAGAAATTTTATCTTATGCAAAATCCTTTCATATTTTATACTCTTATTTTCTTATATATATTACACAATTTTACATAAAAATGTCCCAAACAGAAACGTCCCCAATTGGACACCTCAAATTGGAGAAACCAAAAAAATTTTCGCTTAACTATTGAAAAAAAACAATAATTAAGATACAATCATAATTACAAAGAAAGCATAGAAAAAACAAAGAAAAGAGGAAAAAAGAAAATATGAAGTTTGTGCATGTAGCCGATATACATTTTGATAGTCCTTTTATCAATTTATCAGATAGGGAAAATTTAGGAGATATCAAAAGATTAGAACAAAGAAAAGTATTTAAAAAAGTAATTGAATATATAAAAGAAAATGCTGTTGATTTTTTATTTATAGCAGGAGATTTATACGAGCAACAATATATTAGAAAATCAACAATAGAATATATAAATGAATTGTTTAAAGAAATTCCAAATACGAAAATATATATTAGTCCAGGAAATCATGATCCATATATTAAAAATTCTTATTATAATCAATTTAAATGGAATGATAATGTATATATTTTCTCTTCAACATATAAAAGAGCAACATCAGACAATGTAGATATATATGGATATGGTTTTGATGATTTTTATTGCACAGATTGTGGAATTGAAAATTTAGAAATAGAGGATAAAAACAAAACAAATATATTAGTGATTCATAGTACAATTGATGGAGCAAATTTAGAGGAAAAACAATATAACTCTATACCAAGAAGAGTATTAGAAGAAAAAGGATTTGATTATGTAGCAACAGGACATATTCACAAGTTAGACTATAACACATATCCAAATCAAAAAATTGTATATCCAGGTTCTTTAATCTCATTAGGATTTGATGAATTAGGAGAACATGGAATGATTGTAGGAGAAATACAAGAAGATAAACAATTAAAAATTCAATTTGTACCATTAAGTGAAGATAATTTTGAAGAAATAGAATTTGATGTAACAGATATCATTTCTAAAGATGAGTTAATTGAAAAAATAAATGATTTAGATATACAAAACAATCAATTAATAAAAGTCATACTAACTGGAAAGAGAAATTTTGAAATAGATAGATATGAGATATATAAATTATTAACAAATGAAAGAATTATAAAAATAAGAGATCATACAAGAATAGAATATGATTTGGAAAAAATAGCTAATAATCATACTTTAAAAGGATTATTTGCAAAGGAAATATTAAAGGAAAAAGAAAATGCAGGAGAAGAAGAATTAACAATTATTGAAAAAGCAGTTGAGATTGCTTTTGAAGCATTGGAATAAAAATATAAGAAGCGTAACCTTGTTGTATACGGAAGATCCATATAAAGTCAAGTAAAAGCTGATTTTTCTTTTGAAAATAAAATATTGAATTTTATTTTCATTTTGAGCCTAAGTAACTTAAAGTTTCATATGGTTTCCTATACAATAGAGAAAGGAAGGATAAAATTAGTGAAAATACATAAATTAAAAATAAATGCTTATGGAAAACTGAAAGATAAAGAAATACAATTTAAAGATCATATAAATGTAGTTTATGGTAAAAATGAAGCGGGAAAATCGACAATATTAACATTTATAGTGAATATGTTATATGGTATTTCTAAAAATAAAAATGGAAAAAACTATTCAGATTTTGAAAAATATAAACCATGGGATGCAGAGGAATTTTCAGGAAAATTAGAATATGAATTAAATAATCATAAAATATTTGAAGTATTTAGAGATTTTAAAAAGAAAAATCCACAAATATTTAATGAAAAAAAAGAAGATATTTCTAAACAATTTAATATTGATAAATCAAAAGGAAATGAATTTTTTTATGAGCAAACAAAAATGGATGAAAAACTATTTTTATCTACCATTGTTGTTAATCAAGAACAAGTAAAATTAGAAAAAAGTGAACAAAATATATTAATACAAAAAATTGCAAATTTAGTAGGAACAGGGGAAGATAATGTATCTTTTAAAAGAGCAATTGATAGAATAAATAGAAGACAATTAGAAGAAATTGGAACAGAAAGATCTAGGGAAAAACCATTAAATAAATTATTACGAGAAAATCAAAGTTTAGAAGAAGAAAAAATAAATTTAGAAAAATATAAAAATACAAAATACGAAATTGAAGAAAATAAGAAAAATCAGTTAGAAAAATCTTCAAATCTAGAAATAGAATTAGAATATTTAAATCAAATAAAAAATATATATGAAAAAGAAAAAATAGAAAATGAAAAAATAAAAATAAAAGAAAAAATAGAAAATGAAAATGAACAAAAAATAAATTTAAATAAAAAAGAAATTTTAGACATCGAAAATGGAAATAAAAAAATATTTGAAAAAAATAATGAAAAAATAAATAAATTAATAAAAAATAAAAATAAATTAAAAAATAAATTAACAATTATATTTGTTATATTAATTTTAATAAATATTTTACAATTTATTTTTATAAAAAATATAATTTTTAAATATATTTTTCTTCTTACTCTCCCAATGGATTTAATTTTTTCTATTTTATTATTAAAAAATAAAAAAAATAAAATAAAAATATTAGAAAAAGAAAATAAAAATGAAGAAGAAAAAATAAATAATGAAAAAAATAATTATTTAAATGAAAATAAAATATTAGAAAAAAATAATGATGAATTAAAAAATGAAATAAATAAATTAAAAAATAATTTAAATGAAAAAATAAATCAAGAAATAGAAAAAATAAAAAATAATTATTTAAATAAAATAAAAAATACAGAAATAATAAAAACAAATAATTTAAATGAAATAAATCAAGAAATAGAAAAAAAACAAAAAGAATTAAATATGATAAACATAAAATTGCATGAATTAGATTTTGATAAAGAAAATGTCGAAATTAAAGTAGATAATTTAATGGAAATAGAAGAAAAAATAGTTAACAATAATGAAAAAATAGTAAACTTAAAAGACTTAGAAAAAAGTATGAATTTAGCAAAAACACTTCTAGAAAAAGCATATGAAAAAATGAAAAATACAGTTACCCCTAAGTTTACAGAGAATCTTTCTAAAAACATAAATAAAATAACTAATGGCAAATATACCAATGTTATGGTACAAGCTGACAATGGACTAGTAGTAGAATTAGAAAATGGAAATTATGTAGAAGCAGATAGATTGAGTGTAGGAACAATTGACCAATTATATTTATCTTTAAGACTTTCTATGACAGAAGATTTATCAAAAGAAAAGATGCCAATTATTTTAGATGAAGCTTTTGCATATTATGATACACAAAGATTGGAAAATATATTAACATATTTGGCAAACACATATCCTGATAGACAAATCATTCTATTTACTTGCACAGAAAGAGAAAAAAATATATTTAATGAATTTGATATTCCTTATCATTTTATAGATTTGCAAGAAATTTAAATTTGTTGTATACGGAAAAAAATTATATGTGGACAAGATAAAAATTGATTTTTCCTATACAACAAAAAGAGGGATTGACAAAGATAAAATCTTTTATTATAAAAAGATAAAGGGGGAAAATTTAATGGATTTTAATTTAAGAAATTTAGATATAAAAATAAGAGGAAATGATAAAAAAGATATTTTCAAGATTTTTATGATACTTATTTTGGTAAATGTTTTAGTAACTATAGTAGTGGTGTTATTTGCAAATGTAGAAATTTTAAAAACAATTCTTTTATATATCATGTCTGTTGTTTATGTAGGCACAGCAGTATATATTATTAAAAAAGAGAATGAAGAAGTAATAGGAAAACCAAAAGAAAGTTTTGAAAATAAATATGATCCAATTTTAACAAGATTTATCATAAAAAATGAATTTGTATTAGATAATGAATTGTTAAATGCAGAAATATATTATCTTATAAAAAAAGGATATGTAGAAATAGATAAAGAAAATAATATATTAAGGTTAAAAGATAGAACTCAATTTAAACAAATTGATGCTCTAGAAAGAATTGATAGTGATAAAATAAAAGAATATTCAAGCAATGAAATTCCCTCATATGAGAGTATGTTTATTGGAAAAATTCTATTTGCATTTCATGATGAAATAGAATTAAATGAATTTAGAAGAAACCAAAAAGGAAATTACTACTTAGAAAGAGGAGAAATGTGTAAATTAGCAATGGAAAAAATGCTTTTATACGAAATTGAAAAAAAGAACATGTTGGGACAAGCAAGTAGTAATATGAACTTTGTTTCTATTGCTGGAATATTAAATATTATAACATCTATTATGTTATTTATGGTAATAGGAAGATTTAATATCATTTTATTATTAGCAACTGTTATCAATATTGCACTAAATGCAGTAATTATAAAAAATGAAAATATATTATCATATAAATATTCAGAAGATGTTATAAAATATATAGATAATTTATTAGAATATGTAGATTTATTGAAAAAGGGAAAAGCAATTAAAAATACTAATCCAGTATATTCAGAACCAAATATAAACATTAGTGGATTTGGAAATCAACCAGAAAGATTTGGAAATGATTTACATAATAGTGGATTTATAGAGAATAATCTAAATATTGAAGCAAATGAAAACAATTATGAAGATGAAGAAACAACCAATCAAAGAGATACAGATCAAGAATTAAAATTTTTATTTGGAATAAATACTAGTGAAGACCTATTTATATAATAGGTTTTTTCTATTTAGATTTATGAGAGAATAGTGTAAATATCTTGTAAAAATGAAAAAAATATAGTATAATATTTCAAGCTTAAGAAAGAAGGAGAATATTTATGTTTGAAAAATTAGAAACTGTAGAAAAGAGATATGATGAGTTAACAAAAATGATTAGTGACCCAGAAGTGATATCTAATCATACAGAATGGCAAAAACTAATGAAAGAACATGCAAGTATAGAAGAAATTGTATTAAAATTTAGAGAATATAAGAAAGAAAAGCAAGCAATGGAAGAAGCAGAAGAATTAATGAAAGATCCAGAAATGAAAGAACTTGCTGAAGAAGAATATTATGCTTCAAAAGAAAAATTGCCAGAAATCGAAGAAGAATTAAAATTTTTATTAATTCCAAAAGATCCAGATGACGACAAAAATATTATCTGTGAAATTCGTGCTGGAGCTGGAGGAGAAGAAGCAGCACTATTTGCTGGAACATTATTTAGAATGTATACGATGTATGCAGAAAGAAAACATTGGAAATTAGAAGTTCTTAATGAAAATGAAACAGGACTAGGTGGATATAAAGAAATATCTTTCATGATTACAGGAAAAGGTGTATATAGTAGATTAAAATTTGAAAGTGGTGTTCACAGAGTACAAAGAGTTCCAGATACAGAAAGTAGTGGAAGAATTCACACATCAACAGCAACTGTTGCAGTTTTACCAGTTGTAGAAGATGTAGAAATTGAAATTAATCCAGCAGATATTAAAATGGAAGTATTCCGTTCATCAGGTGCAGGTGGACAACACATTAATAAAACATCATCAGCCGTAAGATTAATTCATGAACCAACAGGCATTGTAGTAGAATGCCAAACAGAACGTTCTCAATTCCAAAATAGAGATAATGCTATGAAAATGCTTAGAACAAAATTATATGAAATTGAAAAACAAAAACAAGATAGTGAAATTTCAAATGCAAGAAAATCGCAAGTAGGTTCAGGAGATAGAAGTGAAAAAATAAGAACTTATAATTATCCTCAAGGAAGAATTACAGACCATAGAATTGGTATGAGTATTTACCAAATGGAAAACTTCTTAAATGGTGATATAGATGAAATGATTGATAATTTGATTGCAGCAGATAGAGCTGAAAAATTAAAAGGTGAGGATGAATAAAAGTAATAAAATAAAACTCTTTAAAATAAACTAAAATAAAGTATATTTTAAGGAGTTTTTTTCATGCAAGAAATTATAAAAACAACTATGATTGGCTTATTTTTTGGAACATTTGGAACCACCATTGGTGGAATTATAGGCGTAGTTACTAAAAAACATTCTAATAAATTTTTAAGCTTTGTATTAGCATTTGCTTCAGGACTTATGATGGCTATTATCTGTTTTGATTTAATACCAGAAGCATTGGAGATTAGCAATTTGATAAGTGCTATTATAGGAATCTTATTAGGAATTGCTATGATGATTTTTTGTGATAAGCTAGTTGAAAAAAAGTTTAATATTGAAGAAACAAATATAAGTAAACATAATACTTTGTTAAAAACAGGGATTATTGTATCTATTGGATTAGCCATTCACAATTTTCCAGAAGGATTAGCCATTGGATCTGGTTTTGGTGCATCTATTAAATTAGGGTTAAGCTTGGCAATTGCTATTTGTTTACATGATATACCAGAAGGAATATCTATGGCAATTCCTATGAAAAATGGAGGAATGAAAAAAAGTAAAGTCATATTCTTAGTGGTAATGTCTGGAATTACTACGGGGATAGGTGCTTTTGTGGGAGCCATTATTGGAGGAATATCAGAAGAAGTAATTGCCATTTGCTTGAGTTTTGCAGCAGGTGCTATGCTATATATTATTTCTCGGAGAATTAATTCCAGAAGCAAATAGTTTATATCATGGCAGAATGACGGCGATTGGAAATATTGTTGGATTTTTATTAGGATTGCTTGCTATGATGTTATAAAATAAAAAATTGAAGAAAATTCTTGACAAATAGATAAAAACCTTATAAAATACAAACAAAAGTTCAATAGATACAGATGCTAAGAATAGAGGAGGAATTTCAATTTGAATAATATAGAAAATTTAAAGGATTTAATTATATATCAAAGTCAGAATAATAAAAATATATCAGTAGAAGTTTTATACAATGAAGAAGATTTTTGGTTAACTCAAAAATCAATGGCAAAATTATTTAATGTCGCAGAAAATAATATTACATATCATTTGCAAAATATTTTTAGAACAGAGGAATTAGAACAAGATTCAGTTACTCAAAAAATTAGAGTAACTGCTTCGGATGGAAAGAAATATAACACTAACTTTTATAGTTTAGATGCTATTATAGCAGTTGGCTATAGAGTAAACTCAAAAGAAGCAACAGACTTTAGAATTTGGGCAACAAAAACATTAAAAGAATATATTAAAAAGGGATTTGTTGTGAATAGTGAGCTCTTAAAAAATGGACCAAAATTTGGGAAAGACTATTTTGATGAGTTATTAGCTAAAATAAAAGAAATTAGAGCAAGTGAAAGAAGATTTTATCAAAAAATAACAGATATATATAAAGAATGTAGCTATGATTATGATAAAAATAGTGAAACAACACAAGAATTTTATAAAAATGTTCAAAATAAATTGCACTATGCAATTACGGGAATGACAGCTCCTGAGATTATTAATAATAGAACAGATAGTAAAAAAGAAAATATGGGGCTAACTACTTGGAAGAATGCACCAGATGGAAAAATATTAGAAACAGATGTTACAGTAGCAAAAAATTATTTATCACAAGAAGAAATTACAGAATTAAATAATTTAGTTTCAATGTATTTAGATTATGCAGAAAGACAAGTAAAGTTAGGTAAAATTATTTCAATGCAAGAATGGAAAGATAAATTAGAAATATTTTTGAAAATTAACGAATATAATATTTTAAAAGATAATGGGAAAATAAAGAGAGAAATAGCAGACAAGCTTGCATTAGATGAATATAAAAAATATAGGGTTATACAAGATAAAGAATATATATCTGATTTTGATGAACTATTAAAAGAAGCAAAGAAGTTAGAAAGCAGACAAGAAAGTTAATTAAAAAAGACATTAAAAAATGTATATCAAAATGTACTTGCTTTTTTCAATGAAATATAGTAGAATAAAAAACGCAAACAGATATTTGAAATGAAGGAGTAAAAATACATGCAAGATATATTAAAAGGATTAAATGATAAACAATATGAAGCAGTTATAAATACAGAGGGACCATGCTTAGTCATCGCAGGAGCTGGAAGTGGTAAAACAAAAGTATTAACACATAAAATTGCCTATTTAATAGGAGAAAAAGGTGCAAAACCATGGGATATATTAGCCATAACCTTTACCAATAAAGCAGCAAATGAAATGAAAGAAAGAATTGCAAATCTTGTAGGAGATAATGCAAAAGATATTTGGATGGGAACATTCCATTCTATTTGTGTTAGAATTTTAAGAAGATTTATCGATAGAATTGGATTTGATTCTTCATTTATTATATTTGATACATCAGACCAAAGAACATTGGTAAAAAATTGTATGAAAGATTTAGCAATTGATGATAAATTATTTAATGACAGAAGCGTGTTATCTGAAATTAGTAATGCAAAAAATGAAATGTTAGAACCTGAACAATATACGGCAAGAAGTAATGGAGATTTTCGAAAAGAAAAAATTGCTACGGTTTATGAATTATATCAAAAACGATTAAAAGAAAATAATGCCATTGATTTTGATGATATTATTAATTATACAATAAAAATATTAATGGAAAATCCAGATGTTTTAGAATATTATGCTAACAAATTTAAATATGTATTGGTTGACGAGTATCAAGATACCAATAAAGCACAATTTACATTGGTTACATTACTAGCATCTAAAAATGGAAATATTACGGTTGTAGGAGATAACGACCAAGGAATATATAGTTTTAGAGGAGCAGATATTTCTAACATATTAAATTTTGAAAGAGACTTTCCTGGAACTAAAATTATTAAATTAGAGCAAAATTATAGATGCACAGGAAATATTTTAAAAGCTGCCAATAGTGTTATTAAAAATAATGAAGTAAAATACAAAAAAGAATTATGGACAGAAAATGAAGAAGGTAATCTTCCAAATGTATATCAAGCAGAAAATGAATATGATGAAGCAACCTATATTGTGACACAAATAGAACATCTAAAAAGAGAAGAATATTACAAATATTCAGATTTTTCTATTTTATATAGAATGAATACACAATCAAGAGCAATAGAGGATATTTTAAGAAGAGAAAATGTACCATATAAAATTGTTGGTGGTTTAAAATTCTATGAGAGAAAAGAAATTAAAGATATTATTGCTTATTTACGATTAATCCAAAATAGTGCAGATAATTTAAGTTTAAAAAGAATTATTAATGAACCTAAAAGAGGAATTGGAAAGACAAGTTTAGATAAAGTAGAAGCTTTGGCAGAGCAAAATGAAACTTCTATGTATGAAGTAATCAAACATGCTGACCAATATGGTTTAAATAGAGTATACTTAAATTCTAGAGAATTTATAAATGTAATAGAAGAATTAAAAGACAAAAAAGACAAACTAGTGATATCAGAATTAATCAAAACAACTTTAAAGAAAACAGGATATACAAAAGCATTAGAAGAGGAAAATACCATAGAAGCAGAAAATAGAATTGAAAACTTAGAGGAATTTTTAACAGTTGCGATTGAATTTGAAGAAGAATATGCAGAAAATTCTTTAAGTCAATTCTTAGAAGGAATTACTTTATCTTCAGACATTGATAATGTAGAAGAAGATGAAGACTCTGTAACATTGATGACATTACATAGTGCAAAAGGATTAGAGTTCCCAGTTGTATTTCTTGTGGGAATGGAAGAAGGAATTTTCCCTGGGTATAAATCTATTTCAGAACCAAAAGAACTTGAAGAAGAAAGACGTTTGTGTTATGTAGGAATCACAAGAGCAAAAGAACATCTATATTTAACTTGTAGTAAACAAAGAACGATTTTCGGCTCAACAAGTTATAATCCAGTATCTAGATTTTTAAAAGAAATACCAGAAGAACTATTAGAAGGATATAAAGAAGCATTTGGAGAAGAAGATAATAATAAAAATCAAATGTTTAAAGATTCAAATTATACATGGACATATGGAGGTAAAGATAATGGAAACATTAAAACATATAAAATTGGAGAAAAAGAACCAGTTGGTGTTGGAGCATTTGCTAAATCTAATACAACAAACAATTCAACCAACACAGGATTTGCCTTTAGAACAGCAGAAAGCTTTTTAAACAATTTAGGAAAAAAATCAGCATCAAATAACCAAGTGGACTTATCAAAATACGAAGCAGGCGTAAGAGTATATCATAAAAAATTCGGAGAAGGTACAATTAATAAAGTAGAACCAGAAGGAGAAGACTTAAAAGTAGATATCAGTTTTGATAAAGTAGGGCATAAACGATTAATGGCAAAATATGCAAATTTAGAAATTATATAAAATGTCCTTTTGGGGACGTTTCTGTTTGGGACATTTTTCCTTTTTATTAATTTATATTTGCTGAGCATAAAAAATAACTTTTACATAAAAGAAATATGTAAAAGTTATTTTTTATTGAATAAAAGTGATAAAAATGGAAATAATGACTAAGAGAATAAAATGAAAGGAATGATTAAAAATGGCAGACTTAAACCAAATGGAATTACAACATTTAAGACATCTTATTGGAGCGCATGAAACAGCTTACCAAAAATTAAACACATACTCTTCACAAGCAGTAGATCCACAAATAAAACAGCTATTCACAAAATCTGCTCAAGATGCTTTAAATACAAAACAAAAATTAATGACATTTTTAAATAATTAAGGAGGAAATTATGGACGAGAAAACAATGGTAAATGATATTTTAGCTGGGGTTAAATCAGATTTAACAGCATATCAAACAGCCATATCAGAAGCTGAAAATATGCAATTAAGACAAACTTTCCAACAAATCAGAAATAATGATGAAAGTTTTCAATATGAGCTTTTTAAAATAGCACAATCTAAAGGATATTATATTCCAGCACAAAAAGCTACTACAACAGAAGTGAATACAGTAAAAACAGAATTACAATAGGGACGTGCCAAAATGGACATTTTTTGTCCAAAAGGGACAGACCTAAAATATGGAAAATAAAATAACATGTCATATATAAAAAAATTATAGTATATATGTCATGTTATTTATTTATGGTATAGAAAAATAAATAATTTTATCTCTGCCCATAAATCATCTAGGTCATTAAATCATTTATTTTCAAAAACTTAAACTTTAGAGGTCTGTCCCTTTTGGACAAAAAATGTCCATTTTGACACGTCCCCAAAAAACCGATTTGAAAAAGAGAGAAAAAATGAAAAAAATAAAGTATTTATCCAAAAACACAAAAAAACTTACGGAAATTAGACTTTTTAAATTATTGCAAAAAAAATAATATTACAATATGATTACATTATCATATACAAAGGAGATAATGTAATGTTTAAAAAGGTATTGGTTCATGCAAGACGAGGAGTAAAACTCATAATTCTTTTTATGATTGCAATATTTTTAATTATAGGGGTAGTTGCATTTTTATACAAACCAACATATAGTGTATATTTAAATGGACAACAAATAGGATATACAACAAATAAATCAGAATTACAACATAATATCAACGAATATGTTGATCATGGAGATGGAACAAATGAAAATGTAGCTTTTGTGCAAGTAGACGAATTACCAGAATATAAATTATGCTTATTAAAAAGAAATATTGTAACAAATGATGAAGAAATTTATAATAAAGTAATAGAAAAAGGAATTACATATTATCGATATTATGCAATATTAGAAGATCAACAGGAAAAATACTATGTATCTTCATTTGAAGAAGCAGAAAATGTTGTTAATACATTAAAAGAAAAAAATAGTGAAAATATAGATAAAATTTCAATATTAGAAAAATATGAGACAGGGATAAACGATTTGGTTTCTGTAGATGAGGTAGTATCTAAATTATATGTAGAAAAGAAAAAAGAAGTAAAAGTAGCGCAAAATACTTCTTCAAGAGCTTCAGCAGGATATGTGAATACCAACACAACAACTTCAAGCGGAAAGACATCACTAGGAATTTCATTAATTAGACCAATTTCAGGAACGATTACTTCTAGATTTGGAGCAAGAAGCAGTATTAGAAGTTCTGCACATACTGGTTTAGATATATCAGCACCAAAAGGAACTCCAATTAAAGCAGCAGCTTCAGGAACTGTCACATTTGCAGGTTGGAAAGGTTCTTATGGATATATGTTAGTAATATCTCATGGAAATGGTGTCCAAACATATTATGCGCATTGTAATCAATTATATGCATCAGTTGGACAAACTGTTTCACAAGGAGAAACGATAGCAGCCGTAGGATCAACAGGAAATTCAACAGGGCCGCATTTACATTTAGAAGTAAGAATCAATGGAGTAGCATATAATCCACAAAACTATGTATATTAAAATAAAAGAATCCACAGTTTATGTGTAAACTGTGGATTAATTAATGACAATCTTTATATTTGTTTATGATAAGAAATACTTAATACCAGTCTCAATTGCATTTCGTTTCATAATTGCTTTACCATGTTCTAACAGCTTCATTTTAAAAGTCTCAGAATGAGAGGCTAGGCTTGCAAATTCAGAAATAGTTGAATAAAAAGTATGAATATATGTATAGTCTACATTAATATTAGAAAGTATAAGGTAATAGGTATTATTAAATAAATATAAAGCAATATTTTTAGCTAATTGTTTTGATTGAACTCTTGTTGTATTATGAATAGAGGTACAAAACTCACAAAATTCTTCAAAACTAGAAAATCTATATATAGAGATGGTACTTTTAGGATTTACATTTTTTATTTTCTTTTTTGGTGTTACTTTTAATTTATTAGGTGGTGTTGTATTTTTCTCTATATATTTTGTGATGGTAAAAACAAAAAGACCATCTGAGGACGAAAATGCTTCTACAAGAAGTTTATATCCTTCTGTATAAAAACCGACCTCCTTTTCAGCTTTTAAGAGCATTTCCAAAAATAATTTTTGAGACTCTATGGGTTTTTCCATAATGGTTTGATAATCTAAATTATTGTTTTTTAAATCTTCTGAATTTACAATGACACGAATCTTATTTTCAGTCAATTTTTCAATTTTCATATATAATAAAAGCCTCCTTAAAATCTATTAAGTATATTATACTACTATTATTATTATATTTAAATAGATAATTTTTGGTAATAAAATTTTAAATATTAAACAATATACCATATAAATATGAAAAAAGTAAAGGTTTTTACTTGAAAAAAATGTTAAATCAATATATAATACCAATATGTGAAAATATAAATAGCCGTAAGAAGTAAAGGCTAATTTGGAGGTATAAAAATGGCAACAAAAGACAAAAATATATGGATATTATTAGTGTTTATTTTATCAGGTTTAGTAATAGGAGGATTACTGGGACAACTTGCATCTAATGTTGATTGGTTATGGTGGCTTTCATATAGTCAAACATTTGGATTACAAGACCCAATTGTTTTGGATTTAAGTGTTGTAACTATTACATTTGCATTAATGTTTAAGATTAGTGTAGCAAGTATCATAGGAATGTTATTGGCTATATTGATTTATAAAAAAATATAATTGCTGAATGAGAAAAATTCATATAGATGCAGGATAAAAGTTGATTTTTCTATACAATAAAATTAAAAAATAGGGGCAAAATATTGATAAAGAAAGGAATGATATTTTGTCTATTAAAATAAAACAATTACCAGAAACAGAACGACCTTATGAAAAAATGGAATTATATGGAGAAAATGCATTATCAAATGCAGAATTATTAGCAATTATTATAAAAACAGGGACAAAAGAAGAATCTTCAGTAACCATTGCTCAAAAATTATTAAGTATCAACCAAACTTCAAAAAATAATTTAGACTTTTTAAAAGAAATGACAATAGAAGAATTGATGAATATAAAGGGAATTGGAAAAGCAAAAGCGATTCAATTAAAAGCAGTGGCAGAATTAGCAAAAAGAATATCAGTACCATCAAATTATCAAAAAATAAAAATTAATAGACCAGAGGATATTGCAAGATTACTGATGGAAGAAATGAGACTAGAAAAGCAAGAACATGTAAAATTAATTATTCTAAACAATAAAAATGAAATCATAAAAATAAAAAAGATTGCACAAGGTGGAATTAACTCTGTCAATATGTCAATGAGAGAAATTTTAGTAGAGCCAATAAGAATACAGGCGCCTAAAATGATTTTAATTCATAATCATCCTAGTGGTGATTCCACACCTAGTAAAGTAGATATACAAATAACGCAAAGACTTTTTGAAGTAGCACAGTTATTTGATATAGAATTGTTAGACCATATTGTGATAGGCAATGGAAATTTTACAAGTATTATGTCAAGAATATTAACGAAAGATGGAGAAATATGAGTTTATGAAAGGAACGTAAAGATTATGAAATTTTTTACATTTGGATCAAAAGATATTGGAATTGATTTAGGAACAGCAAATATCTTGGTAACATTAAAGGGAAAAGGTATCGTTTTAAAAGAACCATCAGTAGTAGCTATTGATAGAAAAACAGGAAATATTATGGCAACAGGAACTGAGGCAAAAGATATGCTTCGGAAGAACACCTGACCAAATAAAGGCAGTAAGACCATTAAAAGATGGTGTCATTGCAGACTTTACAGCCACACAATTAATGCTTAAAAATATCATTGGAAAAGTAGGAAAGAGATATAACCTTGGAAAACCAAGAGTGGTTGTCGGAGTCCCATCTGGAATTACAGAAGTAGAGGAAAGGGCAGTAGAAGAATCTGTTATTCAAGCAGGAGCTAAAGAAGTGTATTTGATAGAGGAACCTATGGCAGCAGCAATTGGAGCATCACTAGATGTTGGAGAACCAAGTGGAAGCATTATTGTTGATATTGGTGGAGGTACAACAGAGGTTGCTGTTATCTCATTAGGAGGAATTGTTGTTAGTCATTCTTTACGTATTGCAGGAGATGAATTAGACGAAGATATTGTAAATTATATAAAAAGAGAAATGAATTTAGCTATTGGAGAAACAACAGGAGAACAAATAAAAATGCAAATCGGATGTGCAATGCCACTTATGACAGAAATGTCAATGGAAGTAAGGGGAAGAGACTTGTCAGACGGTCTACCTAGAAATGTAACAGTAACTTCTACACAAATAGAAGAAGCCATGAAAGAATCTATTTCAAAAATTGTAGAAATTGTTAAACTTACATTAGAGAAAACACCACCAGAGTTAGCATCAGATATTATGGAAAAAGGAATTGTATTAGCTGGTGGAGGAGCATTAATTAAAAACTTGGATAAGTTATTAAGTATAGAAACAGGTATGCCAGTATATATTGCAGAAGAACCATTAGACTGTGTAGTTAGAGGAACAGGTAAAACTTTAGAGGATTTAGAAAGATTAAAAACAGTGTTAATTAATGCCAGAAGAAAAAAATAAAATGATAGGAGTAGAAAATGTATAAAAATAAAAAAGCGGAAATAGCAGGAATTGTTATAACCATTGTTATTTTAATATTAATCGTTATATTTTCAAATACAGATAGTGAAATATCTTTTCTTGACAATGCGGCAAGTAAATTAGTTATGCCAGTACAAAATGGATTAACCTATTTGAAAAACAAAATTAGTGGAAACAGTACATTTTTTACAGATATCAACAACTTAAAACAAGAAAATGAAGAGTTAAGCAAAAGAAATAGTGAATTAGAACAATCACTAAGAGAGTTAGAAAGTATTAAATCTGAAAATGAGACTTTAAAAGAATATTTAGGGTTAACAGAAAAATATGGTGAATATAGTACAGTGCCAGCATATATCATTAATAAAGATATTAGTAATTATTCTAAAACAGTTGTTATTAATGTAGGAAGTGATGATGGCATAAAAGAAAATATGACAGTTATTGCTGATCAAGGATTAGTAGGACATGTTATTTCTGTTACAAGTGATACGGCAAAAGTAAGAACGATTATAGATACGTCAAGTTCTGTTAGCTGTTTATTAAGTACAACAGATGAAAGTATTGTGTGTAAGGGAACATTAGAAGAAGAGTCAGCTTTAAAAGCTATGTATATACCAGATGATGATGGAATTATACAAGGAGATAGTGTAGAAACCTCTGGATTAGGAGGAATATATCCAAAAGGAATTCATGTGGGAAGTATAAAAAGAGTTGTTAATACTCAAAACGCAACAGATAGATATGCGATTGTAGAAACAGCAGTAGATTTTGATAAATTAGATACAGTATTAGTCATAACAAATCAATAGAGAGGTGAAATCTTTGAAAAAATTTATAATGAATATATTTATTATATTAGCAGCATTTATTATATATTTTTTACAAGCGAATTTTTTTAATTGGTTTACTATCTCTGGTATTATGCCTAGTTTATTTGTCATATTTATTTTATTTATTGGACTGTTTTCAAATCGAATAACAGGTGTTGTGTATGGAGTAGTAATAGGAGGAATTTTGGATTTAGTAATTGGCACACAAATTGGAATTAATGCCGTAGGCTTAGGGATAATAGGTTTTCTAGCTGCGACCTTTGATAAAAACTTTTCAAAAGATAGTAGGGCAACTATTATGTTTATGGTATTGGGGGCTACATTTATATATGAAATTATTGTCTATATATTAAATTATATAGTGTTTTCTACTAATATAGAAATCATAAACTTTGTTAGAATTTTGGCCATCGAAATTATATATAATTTAATCCTTGTTATTATTTTATATCCATTAATGCAAAAATTTGGATATGCGATTGAAAACGAATATAAGGGGAATAAGATTTTAACGAGGTATTTCTAATAATTATATTTTAAACCGAATATATATAAGATTTTATTTATTAAGTGGCTGGCATTACAGAAGCAATAAATTCTAACATTATCAAGCAGGCACCTCTCAAAGCAAGTTCGAGATTCTCCTACTTGATAATGAAAGAATTTATAATCTTCTTCCATTTGCACACATAATTTCATAAAATCTTATATATATTAGCTTTATAAAAAAGTGATTTAGAAATACCAATTGGAAACAAGGAAGAGGAAGGTGAAGCCTTGAAGGGATTAAGTTTTAAAAAAGAAAAGAAAAAAGCAAGAAGCAATTTAAATTTACGATTTAATATTTTGACTGTATTTACATATATTATTGGAATTGTTTTAATTATCCAATTATTTAATTTGCAAATTGTGCATGGAGCAGAATATAGAGAAGAATCCAATACAAGACTTACTAGAGAAACTACATTAGAAGCTGCAAGAGGAGAAATTTTAGATAGAACAGGGAATGCACTGGTTACTAATTCAACAAAATTTAGTGTAGAATTATACAAAACAAAGATTGATGATAATGAATTAAATAATTCTATTTTAAATATTGTTAATTTATTAGAAAAATATCAAGTAGAATATGAGGATTCTTTTCCAATATCAATAGATCCATTCCAATTTACTATTAGTGATGAAACATTGGCTAATTGGAAAGAAACATATGATTTAGATGAAAATATATCTGCAGAAGAAGCTTTTTATGATTTTAAAGATCGATATGAGATTGAAAATACAGATATAACAGAAATTAGGAAAATTATTGCTATTAGATATGAAATAACAACGACAGGATATAGTAGTACAAGAGCTTTGACAATTGCAGAAGACATTCCAAGAGAGGCAGTGGCAGAATTTTCAGAAAGTAGTGATAAATTTCCTGGAATTAATATTGTGACAGAACCTGTAAGAGAATATACTTCAGGAACACTTGCATCTCATATTTTAGGATATGCATCCACAATTAGTGCTGAAGAGTATGCAACGAGAAAAGATACTTATGAACAAAATGATATTATAGGGAAAACAGGAATAGAATATGTTTTTGAAGAATATTTAAAAGGACAAGATGGAACGAAACAAATTGATATGGCTGTTGATGGAACGATAACATCTGAATATACATCAGAAGAAGCAATTGCAGGAAGTAATGTTGTATTAACAATAGATTCTAATTTACAACAGGTTACGGAACAGGCATTAGAAGCCAACATCAAAAAAATTAATTCAGGAGGCTTTGGAAGAGCCTATACGACAAATGCTGGTAGTTGTGTAGTAATGAATGTGAAAACAGGTGAAATTTTAGCAATGGCAAGTTATCCAAATTATGATCCAGCAGATTTTGTAGGTGGTATTAGTACAGAAAAATGGAATCAATATAATACAGATTCTGCAAAACCATTAATGAATAAAGCAGTTCAAAATTCATATGAACCAGGTTCTATTTTTAAAATGGTAACAGCAATTGCTGGACTAGAATCAGGTGTTATTACAAGAACAGAAAAAATAAATGATGTAGGAATGTATAGAAAATATGGAGAAGAATGGCCATGTTGGTATTATACAGATTATCATAGAGGACATGGATATTTAAATGTATCACAAGCAATTGAAAGGTCATGTAACTATTTCTTCTATGAAACAGGTGACAGAATGGGAATTGAAACACTTGCTAAATATGCAAGATATTTTGGATTAGGACAAAAAACAGGTGTAGAATTACCAAGTGAAGCATCAGGTGCAATGGCAACACCAGAATATGCTGAAACAGTAAAAGTAACATGGACGAAAGGACAAACTATTAATGCTTCAATTGGACAAGGGTTAGACAATTTTAGCCCTCTACAAATGGCTAAATATATTAGTATGTTAGCAAATGGAGGCAATGATATAGATGTAACCATTATAAAAAGTATTATAAAACCGGATGGAACAGAAGCTTCAAGGGAGGAAATTAACAATTTTGTTAATCAAAAATTAGGATTAGAAGTAGAAGAAGAAAGTGAAGATATAACAATCAGTCAAGAAACAATGAATGCTGTATTAGAAGGAATGAGGTCTGTTACAACAGATGAAACAGGAACAGCGTATTCTAGATTCCAAGATTTTGGTATTGCAGTAGGAGGAAAAACAGGTTCTGCTGAATCTCGTGATGCTAATGGAAATGATATTGTTAATGCATGGTTTGCAGGTTTTGCACCATATGATGACCCAGAAATTGCGGTTGTGGTTATGGTAGAAAATGGTGGACATGGTAACTATACAGCAGAAGCCGTAGTTGAAATCATGCAAGAATATTTTGGAATGAATACACAAGAGGTACAAGAAGATATGAGTGCTGTGAATTATAATCAATCCCTAAGATAAGATAATAATGTCAAGGTATTGTATATTTTCATTTTAAATACTTTGTGTGTCGCAACCTAAGAAATAAATTATTGTAGGTTGCTCCAATCGCACTCACTGACGTTCGTTTGATCGCTTACGCAGTATTTGAAAATGAAAATATACAATACCTTGACAAACACAAAATATAAAAAGGAAGGATGTAAAAATGAGAAATTGTGTGAGTATTAACTTAAGAAAAAATGAGATTTTAATTAAAATTAGTGATGATGCAGAACAAAAAGATATTATAGATAATTTAAGAAGAAAACTTCCTGAATTGAGAAAAATGTATAAAAATGAAAAAACACCGATTACAGTGACAGGAAAAATTTTAAAGAATAAAGAAATAGATGAAATACAAGAATTGATAAAACGCAATATTGATGTAGAAATTGATTTTGATATGCCAAAATCATTAGGGCTTTCAAGCATTACAAGAACTTTTAATAAGGAAATTGCCATTTCTGAAACTAAATTTCATAGAGGTTCTTTACGATCAGGACAAAAAATGGAGTCAGAAGGAAGTCTCGTTATCCTAGGAGATGTCAATTCTGGGGCAGAGGTAATGGCTTCTGATAATATTGTAGTATTAGGGGCATTAAGAGGATTAGCGCATGCTGGTGCAAAAGGGAATAAACAAGCAATGATTTCTGCAGGTCTTTTAGACACAGTACAGATTAGAATAGCAAATGTTATAAAAGAGATTGATAGAGATGAGGAGCCATTACATAAGCAAGCATATGTTAGTATTATTAATAATGAAATTGTAATAGAATAAATTTAACCAACTAATAGTAAAATGAGTAGCATGAACAACATATCATCTCTTACATCTTCCTTGTAAAGAAAAAATAGTAAAGCCAAGATAATTAAATCGTCTAAGTATAGTTTTCGTCCAGAAATTTCTAACAAAGGTTCTTCTTTATCGGAAAGGCCATTGGTATTAAGGAAAATAGGACCAATATGATAATACTTAGATGATTTTTTTTCATCTACATTTTCTTTATTTTGATAATTTACATCTCCAATTTTTCTTATTTCCGTATGCGCAGAAGGATTATCATTAGATGTTTTTGGATTATTCATTGATATAGAATTTGATGTATGATAATAATTTCTTGGATAACTACGAGAATAAGGGGAAAAAGGAAATCTAAAAAAAGGCATATGATTAATCACTAGAATTCTCCTTACCATTATTTTGATTAAATAATTCCATTAAGTTTGCCATGTTTAGTAAATTAGCGTATTGGTCTAGTTTACTTTTTTTTTCATCTCTTAAATAGGGCTTTAAGGATTGAAGCAAATTTGATCTAGGATCAGAAGTATGGTTCATTTTTTCCATTACAGATTTCATTTTCATCATAGTATTCATATCAATCTTACTAAAATCGAAATTACCATTAAATGAATGATTAGATGAATTATCTGAAGTATTTGCAGATTCAGAACTTTTCATATTGTTATTGGTGTTTTCACCAGGATTTGTATTTCCATTCATCATCATAGAAAAGTTTTTTAAAGTATCTGGAGGAATTTGTGAAAGAATATCGTTTAAATTCCCGTTATTTAGCATAGAACTTAATTTATCCATTGTTTGTTTATCCATATTAAAATTATCCAAAATAACCACCTCATAAAATATATATTCAAAATATAAATTTCTATGTAATATAGTATGAATATATATAAAATTGTGTGAATAATTCTATATTTTTTGTAAAAGTCAACATAAAATTGCAAAAAATAATAAAATTACATAAAATGTTAAAAAAATCCATGGAAAATGTTGAAAAATCAGTAAAAACAAGGTATAATAAATAATAGGTATAATAATAAAAATTATAATGCTGAAATGTGACTAAAAATTAATTTTAATTTAGGGGAGGTAGCAATATGAAAAACAAGGTTTTTAAAATTAGTGTAGTTATTTTACTAATTATGACACTAACTATGACTAATTTTATATTTTTGGGCTCAAGTATCATAAGTTATGCAGCAGATTCAACGAGTACAAATCATAAAAATATTGAATTTGATGCATATTTTAAGGATAGCAATGGGCAAAAAACAACTACAATTGAAAGGACGGCAGGTACGCAAGAACTTTCTTTGTATTTGGCGGTTAATGTCAATACAGAAGGATTCTTTGTGGGTCAAGTAGAATTAGAAAATTCTAACTTCAGGATTGTAGGATCTGAAAGTGAATTTGTAAGTAAAATTTCAGAGAATACAATTTATTTAAATCAATTAGATGTCGGAACAACTGCGGAAATCGAGGTAAAAGTAAAACCAGTTGATAATGAAGTTATGAATATAAATATGCTAGATTGTCAAAGTGAATTAACATTAACAGGTATTTATAGAGATAATACAGAAAAAGACATAGAAATTGATGCGACAAGAACAGTTAATATGAGACTAATAGAAGCAAATTCAAAAGATAGTGTAAAAAACGAGATAGAAGTTATTACAAATAAATTAATAAAAGTATCTGGTGAAGATAAACGAGTTATACAATTGGCATTACATATGGGATTAAATGACAATAATTACCCAATAAAAGAAATATATGCAAGAGTAAATGTACCAGAAATCAATGAGATATCACCAAAAGTAATAAAGGATGTTCATTTAAACACAATGTCAGCATTTGATTATAAATATGAGAATGGATATGTGGAAATAACATTGACAAATGAAGCAACACAAAATAATGATATCTTATGGAAAAAACAAGGAGAAGAGAACGTTATTTTGACATATATTTATGATGCAGATGTAGAATTGGGAAATATAGAAATTACTTCAGAAGAAACAGTTACTTTGCAAAATGATAGAGTATTAACAGCAAATGTTGGAACAGCAACATTATCTAATCAAGAAATGGATTCTGTAATAGAAGTAACCGCTAATAATGTTGAAGAAAGTATTTATAAAGGAAAATTATATTCAGGTATAGATAAACAATATATTAGCAAAACGAAACTAGATGTGAACTTATCAAACATAGAAGAATATATTTCTATAAGAGAAGAAGCAAGTAGATATATACTTACTGATGGAGAAATAGATAGTAATGTATATTACAATAAAACAACAATTTCTAAAAAAGACTTTGACACTATATATGGAAAAAATGGAAAAATTGAAATCTATAATGAAAATAATGAATTATTAGCAACTATAACAAATACTACAAAAGCAGATAACAATGGAAATATTGTAGTTGATTATACAGGAAAAGAACCTAAGGGAATAGAAATAAGAACTTCTAGTCCAGTGGCAGAAGGAACTTTAACATTTACACATACAAAAACAATTGCTGCATCAGATATCAATACTGTAAAAGCAGCAAATAGTATAGCAACTAAAGTGGTATATGGATACAACAAGTATAATGAAGAAGAGTTAGTTGTAAAAGGAAAATCATATACAACAGGTATAGAAGCCGAAACAGAAATGACAATGGCACTAAATGAAACAACAACAGAAGCAAGATTAGAAATTAGTAGAAATACATTATCAACTATTGTAGCCAATGACATTGAAATGAAATTAATCTTAAAGACAGATGAAGAATCAAAAGATTTATATAGAAATCCAACCTTTACAATAGAATTACCAGAACAAGTTGAAAGTGTGCAAATTAATAGTATTAATGTATTATATGAGGAAGAATTAGCAATTGCAAATTATACAGTTGACGGAAGATATATTACTATTCAAATGCAAGGAGAACAAACAGCATACAAATCACAATCTGTGGAAGGTGCAAACATCATTATTAATGCAACAATCAATGTTAATAGAACTTCTATTGCAAAACCAGAATCAATCAATGTAACATATACAAACGAAAAAGCAAATGCTTATGCAAATAATGAAGAGATAGGTAGAATTTCTCAAGAAATAGAAGTCGTAGCACCAAAAGATGTAACAGTAATTAACAGTATAGATGCATTAAATGTAGAAACTATTGGGGAAGAAGAAACAACAAGTGTAGGATTACAAAGAGGAACAGATGCTACACAAATGGAAGTTAGTTTTGAAATCATTAATAATAATGAAGAAAATGTAGACAATGTATCTATGTTAGGAACATTCCCTACAAAAACAGAAGAAAATAACATAGATATAGCAGTTGTTAGCGGAGTGAATGTAGAAAATGGAACAGTATATTATACAGAAAATGAAAATGCAACAACAGATATAGAAAATGCAGAAAATGGATGGACAGAAAGTATAACAAATCCAACAGCCGTAAAGAAATACATGGTTAAGATGGATAATATTGCTTCAAGAAGTGCAGTTAATGGTTCATATACGATAGAAGTACCAGAAAATCTAGAATATAACCAAACAGCAACAGAAGGATATGAAGTAACTTATACAAAAGGACAGGCAAGAACTGAAAATACAGTAACAGCAACAGAAATCTCAATGGAAACAGGTGTCGGACCAAAAGTAGAAACAAATTTAACAGCAACACTAGCAGGAGAAGAGTTAACAAATACAAGCACAGTAAAAAATGGAGAAGTTATCAAATATAGAGTGCAAGTATCAAATGTTGGTTCAGAAGATGTAAGTAATGTGACTGTAAAAGGAATGATACCAGAAGGAACAATCTTAGTTGAACCAGTTGATAATTATGAATACACAGGAGCTTCATATTATAAAGGAATAGAAACAGACACATTTGAAACAACAATCGAATCTTTACCTGTAGGAGACATCGCTTATGTAGAATATGAAGTAATGGTTAGCTCAAACTTAACAAATGGTACATCAATTGCCAATACAGTAGAAATCAATTATTTAGATGTTGTGCAAGAAACCAATGAATTTACAGTTCAATCAGAAGACGGAAATTTAAGAGCAATGGTAAAAAGAGTAACAGATAGAAAAGTAGACTTATATGAAACAGGAACTGTGGAATATTTTGGAATTATTAAAAATATATCATCTGAAACATTAAATGATGTCACTGTAAAAACAAATAAATCAGAAAATTTAGGAGTATCAAGATTAACATTAATTACAGGTATGAGCGAAGATGAAGTATCAGATGAAGAGATATATACGATATCATCAGGAGAAATACCTGAAGTAACAGAAGAAGCTACAGACACAGGTAATGAAGAACAAACTACAACAGAACAAATAGAATATAGTGATGAAATCAATATAGGAACATTGCAACCTGGAGAGGCAAAGGTATTAAGTTACAGTATGGTAATTAATGAAATGCCAGACAATACAGTAGATACAATCAACTTTTCAGTAGTGACATCAGATGGACAAAAAGAATATAAATCAAATCTATGGGAAGATAAAGTAAACAGTTTTGATATCGATATGACAATGGAAGCAAATACAGAAAGTCAATATGTAAAATCTGGAGACAATATTACTTACACAATTCATGTAAGAAATAATAGTACATCTCCAACATCTGGATTAATAATAAGAGATGAAATTCCTTCTCAATTAACAGTAAATCGTGTGACAAAAGATGGGGAAGAATTGGAATTTGCAACAAATAATATTGAAATACCAAGTGAGATACCAGCAAATGGAGAAATAACAATTGTAATAGAAACAGTCGTTAATTACTCAGCAGCAAGAGTAGATGCAGAAACAATCACCAATAGAGCAGTTGCAACCCTTTATGGAGAAGAGATAGCAGTTACATCAGACTTAAACCACATCATAGAGGCAGATGTCATAGATAATCCAAATAACCCAGAAGATCCAAATACTCCAGAAGATCCAAATAACCCAAACAACCCAAGTAGTCCAGAAGATCCGAATAGTCCAGAAGATCCAAATGGAGATGTAGCAGATGGAGAGCAAATCATTAGCGGTTTAGCATGGTTTGACGAAAATGCTAACGGTAGAAAAGATGATGGAGAAAAAACATTACGAAATATAAAGGTTAGATTATTAAATGTAAATACAAATCAATGGGTTAAAGATAAGGAAGGCAATATATTAGAAGCAACAACCAATGAAAATGGAATGTATGTTATCGATAATATTGCATCTGGACAATATATTGCTATATTTACATATGATACAAACCAGTATTCATTAACTATATACAAAGCAGAAGGTGTTAGTGAAACGCTAAATTCTGACGTGAGATTAAATGAATTATTAATCGAAGCTGAAAGAGAAAAAGTTGCATCAACAGATATTATTCGTGTAGATTCAGAAAATGTATCAGACATTAATATTGGTTTAATAGAATTACAAAACTTTGATTTAAAATTAGATAAATATGTAAGTAGAATATTAGTTCAAAATTCTGCGGGAACAACAACTAGAGAATATAATAATGTAACAACAGCAAAAGTAGAATTAGATGCAAAACAAATGAATGGATCAAATATTATTATTGAATACAATGTTGTTGTAACAAATGTTGGTGAAGTAGCAGGATATGCTAGAAACATTGTAGATTATATACCAAATGATTTAGAATTTAGTTCTGAACTAAACAAAGATTGGTATGAAAGAGGAAATGCACTATATACAACAACATTAGGAAATGACATCATTAATCCAGGAGAATCAAGAAGTGTAACATTAACTTTAACAAAAACAATGGGAGAAGATAACTTAGTTACAAGAAATAATGCAGAAATCTACGAGGCATATAATAACTTAGGATTAGAAGATAGTAATTCAACACCAGGTAATAATGCTAGTGGTGAAAACGATATGGGTTCAGCAGATGTAATCGTTAGTATCAGAACAGGTGGCGTTATTTATATGACAATTGCAATAGTTGCTGTCATCATCGTATTGACAGGAATTGTTACAGGAATCATAGTAAAAAGAAAAAATGCGAAAGAGGAAAATTAGGAAGGAAAGGAGGTAAAAAAATGAGTAAAGCAGAAAAACTACTAGTGGGATTTATCATAATGATAATTGCTGTATTGGCATATGCCAATATAGCAAAGGCAGCATCTTATAGTGTAGGACAAACAGTAGCTATAAATTATACAGATTATTTAAATGATGATGATTTGTTTTGTGTTGAGCATAAACAATCATTAAAAAGTAAAAAGGTAACATATAAAGTTATCTCACAAGTAGACATAAGAGGAAATACTTCAACAGACCATACTGGGAAAAGTATAGAAAGTTGGCATAATGCGAAATTGGCACATATATTATCAGCAGATAATGGTGGAAATGACAAACAAAATAGTCCAGTACAAAATGCGATTTGGAACTATATGTATACATGGATGAATAATGTAGGACAATATCATGCTGGTTTATATGTAGGATTTGTAAGTAATGTGCAAGGAAGTAGTTCTTACTTAGATTCAACATCTTCAGATTATGCAAATGAATTAGCAAATGTAGAATTTACAGATAATACAAATAAAGAAGCAATCAGAGTACAATCAGATGGAGAAAACTTAAGAATAGGACCATTTAATTGGAGCTTTTCAGGAACTTTAAAAAGTGTAGTTGTCAAAGATCAAGATGGAAACGCAATTTCAGGTGTTAGTTTTGTTACCTATACAGGAACAACAGCAAATACAATAGGTGTTGGAGATATACAATCAGGAAAAGATTTCTATATTTCTATACCAATTAGTAGTGGAATTACTGGAATTACAACAATTACAGCAAGTGGTAGTATAACAGTAGAAGGTGTCAGAATTTGGTTCTTAGAATCACAAAGTGGATATAACTATCAAAACTTAATTGCAAGAGATCGTTATGATGCACCATATGATTATGAAACAGATTTTGAATATGATATTGATTTATTAGGAAGTTTGAAAGTAATTAAAGTAGATCAAGATGATCATGAGATTAAACTACAAGGTGTTGGTTTTAAAATCCAAAATAAACAAACAGGATTATATGTTCATCAAGATACAAATGGAGCAATCACCTATGTTGATGAAAGTCAAGCAACAGAATTTGTAACAGATGAAAATGGAGAAATTTTAATAGAAAATTTAATTGTAGGAACATATGTAGCCTATGAAACACAAAATCCAAATTATGGTTATGAGATTGTATCAGATGGTGTAGAACATACAGTCGTTGTAGATAAAACAGAAGATTTTGTCATTGAAAATAAACTATTATTAGGAAATTTAAAAGTCATTAAGGTAAATGAAGATAATCATGAAATTAAATTACAAGGTGTTGGCTTCAAAATCCAAAATAAAGAAACAGGATTATATGTTCATCAAGCTGCCGATGGAACAATCACTTATGTAGAAGAAAGTGAAGCAACAGAATTTGTAACAGATGAAAATGGAGAAATCTTAATAGAAAACTTGATTGTAGGAACATATATAGCATATGAAACACAAAATCCAAATTATGGATATGAAATCATATCAGATGGTGTAGAACATACGGTTATTGTAGACAAAACAGAAGAGTTTGTAATAGAAAATAAACAAATCTATGTAAAACTTTCTGGATATGTATGGCTAGATAAACAATCAGGAAAACAATCAGAGAGAAATAGTTTATATAGAGATGATGTAAATGATGATACTGATGAATTATTAGAAGGTGTCATTGTAAGATTAATTGATAGAACAACTGGAGAAGTGGTAAAAAATGATAACGGAGAAGACTTCTATGCAGTAACAAAAGAAATAGATCTAGGAGATAACATTATCAGATATTATCAATTTGTAGATGTTAGAGTAGAAGATTTAGAGAACTATTATATTGAATTTGAATATGATGGATTAACATATACAAATGTAACACCACATATCGATATGGATAATGGTTCAAAAGCAGCAGAAAATCCAGAAGTTAGAGATACATTTAATAAAGGATTTAGTACAATAGAAGGAGCCTCTCAAACAACAGGTGTTGCACTAGATGAAAATGGAAATGTAGCACATGAATTAACATATAATAAAGATGCAGAACAACATACATCAACTTTAATTAATGAAGGATTACCAGTTGGACAATATCCAATCACAGCAAATACAGACGAAACAGGATATAGTATCATAGACCAATTTGAAGCAGGAATGGAAGAAATACCATATATCAATTTAGGATTATATGAAAGAATACAACCAGATTTAGCATTAATTAAAGATATGCAAAATGTAAGACTTGCAATCAATGGATATCAACACATATATGAATATGCGCAAAGATTTGCAAATTTAGAAGCACAAGAAGCAGATGGAGATTATAGTGATACAGCATTTAATGTTGGTGTTAAATTTGCAAGTGAATATGTAGATGATTCTTATACAAGAGCCATATATAAAGCAGATTATGAATATGTAAATGAAGAAGACAGTAGTAGAGAATTAAAAGTATATGTAACTTACAGAATTGGTGTTATGAACGAAGCAAGTGGACTAACAACACAAGTAAACAACTTAGTAGATTACTTTGATAGTAGATATACCATTGTTGCAGCAGGTACAGGAATTGATCAAGAAGGTATTATCACAGGAAATATTGAATATGACCAAGAAACATATAATGATGAATATTCAAAAGCAATTATCTATACAAATTCAAGAATAGAATATGGACAAACAAATGAATTCTATGTGCAATTTGAATTAAGTAGAGAGGCAGTGCTAGAAATTTTAAATGACAGAGAAACATTAGATAATGTTGTAGAAATCAATTCATATTCAACATTTGATGGAAATGGAAGTGTATATGCTGGTGTAGATCTTGATTCTAACCCAGGAAATGCAGTACCAGGAGATATGACAACATATGAAGATGATACAGATTCAAGTCCATCATTGAAATTAGAAGTAGCAGATGCAAGAGAAATAGCAGGTAAAGTATTCTTAGACTCTACATCAGGAGAATTATTAACAGGACAAATTAGACAAGGTAGTGGACAATATGAAGAAGGAGAAACAGGAATACCAGGAGTAGAAGTAAAACTTACGGAAAATACAGGAACAGGACTAGTGTATACAGCAACAACAGATGATAATGGTGATTTCTATATCTCAGATTTCATCCCTGGAGATTATACAATAACCTATACTTGGGGAGATGAAACATATACAGTACAAAACTATAAAGGAACCGTATATGATAAAGCAAGATATGATGCCAATATGGCAAATAAGGAATGGTATAAAACAGATGTAGAAACAAGATGGACAGATGCAGTAGATGATTATGACACAAGATTAGCAATTGATGCAGAATTAAGTGAAATCACAAATGCAACTGAAATCACAATCAATAAAATGGATTCTACAACACCAACTTTAGGAATTGGTGTAGAATACGAATCAACATACACAGCATCTTATGGAGATAGATATGTATATAGAATCGAAAATGTTGACTTTGGTATCGTAGAAAGAGCAAGACAAGATATATCATTAAATAAGAGAGTAAGTACAATGAAACTTACATTAGCAAATGGTCTACCATTAGTAGATTTACAAATAACAGAAGATGGTAAATTAGAAGGACAAACAGGAAATGTAACATATTTACCACCATCAGCAGGCTCAATACCAGCAAATGGAATGGTAAGACTTGAATTAGATAGTGAAATCATACAAGGTTCAAGATTACAAATCGGTTATGAAATTAAAGCAACAAATAATAGTGAAATAGAATATTTGTCAGAAAACTATTATAAATATGGTATTATAGAAGGTGATGTTGTAACAATCACACCATCAGCAATTATAGATTACCTAGACAGTGATTGGGACTTTGATGCAGAAAGTAATCCTGATTGGGAAGCAATACAAAAAGATGATAGTAGGATATCATTAGCAGAAGAGGTTAGAAATTCAACATCAATCGATGAGGCAAAATTATTCTATACAGAAGCATTAGCAGGATATGATTTACAACCAACTGAAAGTGCAACAGTTATGCTAAATGTATCTAAATTATTGACATCATCAGAAGATATTGAACTAGGAAATGAAACAGAAATTGTAAAAGTAGAAAAACCAGGAGGACCAAATATTACTTCAATACCAGGAAACTATGTACCAGGTACAGGACCATCAGTAGAATCTGATGACGGTATGGCAGAAATTGTGATTGTAACACCAAATACAGGTGAAAACATGAATTACATCCTACCAATTGCTATTACAGTAATCGCATGTGTTATCTTAGGAGTCGGTGTTGTCTTAATCAAGAAAAAAGTCTTAAAGAAATAACAGATATAAATAAAAAAATATGAGATTGGAAAAAGTTCTAGTCTCATATTTTTTTTGATTTACTAAAAAAGGGAAAAATGAGTCCGTCCCCAAAATCCCTCAAAAAAACATACGCAAATAAGGGAATGACGAAAAACAAGATTTTAACAAGAATTTTGTAATAAAACTGAAACAAAAATATAAAAAAATTGTCATAAAATGAAGAATAAAGCTTCCCTAAAGGAAAAGAAGACGTTTCAAAAATTTCCAAAAACTCCCTATTGCAAAGATTGAATAATCGCGCTAAAGTAAATATAAAAGATAGGGGGAAATTGTATGAGTACGTATTTAAAGAACAAAAAAACATTAATCGTAGCAGTCATATTCATCATACTTCTGCTATTATTAGGCTCTCAACTAGTTATTGCTGACGAAAACAATAACAATGTGGAACCAGAAACAGAAGTAAATGTTGCTATCAGTCAGGAAATAGAAAAATATTTACCTGTAGATGATAGTAGTGTATTGCTACAACAAAAACTAAATATTGAAAGCAATAATATTGCAGGTAAAGAACAGGAAGATATATATGTAAGTGTACCAAAACTTATGGATAAACTTCCTGATACTGTAGTTGTATTATACAATGGAGATAAGTTACAAGACAATTTATATTCTTATATAATAGAAGAAGGACAATTATTTATTCAGAATTTAAATAGTCAAAACGAAATGGACAATACAGCTGAATATACAATTATTTATGGATATATGGATACAACAGTAGAGGAAGTATCTGTTTATTCTCATGTAGATGTTAATATGAAATTAGTAGATAATCCTAATATATTTAGTAGCCAAAATGATTATGAAGCAACAATCAATCTAATGGGAAATAAAGTTAGTGTATCAGGAAGCATGTCAACAGGTTTAACAAAAGGATATATGTATTCTGGAAATAAAGAAAATATTAGATTTGCAGATAGATATTATGTAGAAATTTCAAATTTACAAGAAACATCTGAGATTAACGTAAGTCATAGTGATTTGAATTTTATATTAGATGATGAAAGTGCTTTACCTGCTGATGAATATATGTTCTTAGATACTACTATTATAAATAAAGAAAACATGATTAACATACTTGGAGAAGAAGGACAAATTCAAGTACTAGATGAGAATGATAAAATTATATATGTAATTAATAGTGCTACAGATACGGATGAAAATGGAGATATTCGTATAGAATTTGGAAGTAATATACTTGTAAGAAATATTAAATTCCGTACAACCACACCAAAAGAAATAGGTGTATTGCAATTTACAAATATCAAACACATTAATCCAACTATCAATTATGATATAGCACAAATTAAAAGCTTGAGAAGATTGGTTGAAAAAATCATTGTAAATGATAGTGAAACAGTTTTAAGTACAAATTTGGATGAACCAAAAACAACAATAGGAATAGAAACAAGCAAAAATCAATTAGATACAATGAATGAACAAAATGAATTAGAAGTAAATCTAACTTTAAAATCAAATGAACCTACAGAAAAATTATTTACAAATCCTTATATAGAAATTATCTTACCAAGCCAAGTAGAAAATATAGAATTAATAGAAGATATTAAATTACTATATGATGAAGAATTACATATTGCTAATTATCAAATTGAAAACAATGTTATTAGAGTGTATATAGAAGGACAACAAACGAATTATAAAGATGGTATTATGGAAGGTGCTATTCTAAACTTAAAATTAAATGTAAAACTAAACAATAAAGCAACAGACAGTGAAGAAAAAATACAAGTAAAATGTATGAATGATGGAGAAGAAACATTAACAGAAAGCACAATGAATATAAAAGCACCAGAAGATGTAATTACAGTAAACGCAATAGAAGAATTAAATGTAGAAACAGTAGGAGAAGCAAATACAGAACAAGTGACAGTATTACCAAGTGATACAAACAAAAGTTATAGAGTAAAATCACAAGTCATTGCAAATAAAGATAATATGAAAGATGTTACTGTTGTGGGAGATTTACCAACAAATTCAAATGTGGTTAATCAAGAAGGACAAACATTAGAAAACAACATGGGTATGAAATTAGCATCAGATGTTACAACAAATATAGAAGGACAAGTGGTTTACTATACAGAGAATGCAAATGCTTCAAATGATTTACAAGACCAAAATAATGGATGGTCTACAGAGAGAACAGAAAATGCAAGCAAATATTTAATTACTGTTCCAGAAATGAACAAATCTAATACATTAGATGTAGAATATACTGTTGAAACAGCTTCAGCAATGGAATATAACCAAACTGCATATCAAGGATATCAAGTACAATATTCAGATGAAAATAGAGTAACAACAAGTACAGCAGAATCTACCTATTTAGCATTAACAACAGGACAAGGTCCAGAATTAGAAAATAATTTATATGCATTAGTAGGAGACAAATACTTAGAACAAGGAGCAACAGTACAAAAAGGACAAGTTATCAAATATGTGATAGAAGTAAGAAATACAGGAGAAGAAAGTGTAGAAAATGCAACTATCAGTGCCAATATACCAGAAGGAACAACATATGTTGAACCAAAACCTTCATATCAATATTTGCCAGGAGAATATTACCAAGAAGTAGACAAAGATACACAAGAATTTACCATAGAAAATTTAGGAATAGGAGAAACTATTCAAAAAACATATGAAGTAAGAGTAAATAGTGATGCTACAGTAGGTGCTGAAATTTCAAATGTTGCAACAATACAATATGGTGATGTCCAAAAAGCAACACAAGAAGTAAAAAACGTGATTGCAGATGCAGGTTTAAGAGTATCTATTAAAACAATTTTAGATGATGAAGCAAATCTATATGAAGGAGATATGATACAATATCAAGCCATTGTAGAAAATATTAGTAATGTAACACAAGAAAATGTAAATCTAAAATGGAATATTTCAGGAGGATTAGGAATTGTAGAACAAACTATCAGAGATACATCAGTAACCAGTAATACAGATACGATTTCCTTAGGAAATGTTGAAGTAGGACAAACAGTGGTTGTAGATTTAACAGTAACAGTACAAGAAATGATGGATAGTGTTGAAGATATTAACATATATACACAATTACTTCAAGGAAATCAGACATATACATCTAATAATTTAGCAGAAGCTATTACAAGTAAATTTAATGTTGGAATAGAAATGACAACAAACAGAGAAGGAGAATTCCTAAGACCTGGAGAAGAAATTGACTATACTATTACATTAACAAATAATAATGATGTAGATACATCTGTATATGTATATGATGAATTACCAATAGAATTAACAGTAAACGAAATATATGTAAATGGAGAAGCACAAGAAGTAACAAATACAAACATAGTAGAATTGTTAAATGTAGCTATTGGAGCCAATAGCACAACTACAATAGAAATAAAAGCAGTTATCAATCAAATTGAAGGAAAAGACGAAACTGTTCAAATTAACAATGTAGCAAGTGTATATGTAAATGGTGTAGAAAAAAGAACAACAGAAGTTAGTCACTTTATAGAATATGAAGTGATCCAAGGTGCTGAAAATGTAGATATAGCATTAGAAACCAATAATGAAGGACAATATATGCATCCAGGAGATGAAATTCAATATACGATAACAGTAACCAACAATAATACAATTGAAAGAGAAGCATATGTATATGACCAAGTGCCATCTGAATTATCTGTTCAAGAAGTTCTTGTTAATGGACAACCTCAAGAATTAGGGGCACAAAGAAATATGGTAGAAATCTTAAATCTACCATTAGGTACAGGAGAAAATAATCAAGCAGTGATAGAAATTAAAGCAATTGTAAGAGGAGATATTAGTAGTTTTGAAACTGTTAGAATTTCTAATGTAGCAACATTATCAATTGAAGGAGAAGAAAAAACAACAAATGAAGTGAACCATATCATTGAATATGAAGAAGAAACTGAAGAAACAGATGTAGATATTGATTTAGAGGCAAACAATAAAGGAGAATACTTATCAGCAGGAGATGAAATCAATTATCAAATCATTTTAACAAATAATAATACAACAGATAAAGTAGTGAGTGTACGTGATGAAATTCCATTACAATTAGAAATAAGAGAAGTTGTAATGAATGGACAAAAAGTAGATTTAGATATTCAAGATAATGTAGTAGAATTAAATAACATTACCTTAGATACACAAGATAATAAACAAGCAATTATTGAAATTAAAACAATTGTTAAAGAGGGAACAGCAGATACAACGATTCAAATTTCAAATGTAGCAACTTTAACAGTTGAAGATGGTACAGAGGTACAATCAAATCAAATTATTCACCTAATTAAATATGAAAATCAAGGTGGAGATCCAGATCCTGATGATCCACAAGGTGGAAATACCACTGGAAATAATACATCAGGAGAAAATACAACAGGAAATACAACAGGAAATCATACACAAGGCGGAAATACAACAGGAGATGACAATCAAGGAAATAATGATAACCAAAATCCAGAAAGTGAATATGAAATCATAGGAAATGTTTGGTTAGATGCAGACCAAAATGGAGAAATGCAAAATAATGAAGAAAAAATGGCAAATATAAATGTATATTTAATTGACATGACAACAGGAGCAATTGTGCAAAGTGCTAGAGGAAATAATATACAAGCAACAACAGATCAAAATGGAAGTTATGTACTATCTGGAATTCCAAGAGGAAAATATATTGTAGCATTTGAATATGATACAAGTACATATAAATTAACTTCATACATGCAAAGTGGTGTAAGTAGTGCTAGAAATTCAAAGGCAGTTGCCAAAACAATGACAATTAATGGACAAGAAAAAACATATGGTGTTACAGATACAATTGATATAACAGATAGAAGTATTGGTAATATCAATATGGGACTTGTAGAATCACAAATTTTTGACTTTAAATTAGATAAATATGTTACACAAGTATCAGCTTCAGGTGGCGGAAAATCTGTAAGCTATGATTATAACAATACATCACTTGCAAAAGTAGAATTACGATCTAACTTACTTAGAAATTCTACAGTTGTTGTAGAATATACAATAACAGTTACAAATGTAGGAGAAGTAAGTGGATATGCAAGAAATATTGTAGACTATTTACCAGAAGGTATGACATTTAATAGTGAATTAAACAAAGGATGGATTCAAGACGGAGATATGTTATATAATGTATCTTTAGCAAATGATGAAATTAATCCTAATGAGCAAAGAAGTGTAACATTAATTTTAACGAAAACAATGACAGATGGAGAAACAGGAACCTATACAAACACAGCAGAATTAGGAGAAACCTATAATAGTAAAGGTATTACAGATATTAATTCAACAGAAGGAAATAGACAACAAGGAGAAAATGATATGAGTTCAGCAGACTTAATTATCAGTATCAGCACAGGTGAAGTAGTTATGTATATAGGATTAACGTTAAGTGTCATAACACTTATTGCAGTAGGAATTTATTTAATCAAGAAAAAAGTTTTAGATGTAGAAAGTAAAGAAAGGGGGTAAAAGAATATGAAAAAATTAAAACCAATAATTATAACAGGACTCTTATTCTTATTATCCATTGTCATATTTCAAGCTACATCAAAAACAGCTAATATAGGTATTGGAAAACAAACAGTTACAGTAGATGTTAATGGTACTGACTGGTCTTCAGGTGCAGATTTAATTCTAGGAAAGAATAAGACCTTTTGTATACAACAAGGAAAAACTGTTAAGAATGGAACAACATACGCTGTAAGAAATTACGTTAGAATAGAAGGTAGAAAAGCTACTTTTTACAAAGAAAATTATAATGATAGTGCACATAAATTAGCCGAACATACAAATGATCAAAACTTGATAATGGCATGGATATTAAGTCAGGGAGCAGAAGAAAGTATCATGACAGATGTAGGTGGACAATCAAAATATTATGCAAATGATCAGAGAGCAGTATATGGATATTTTCCAACATGGGCGAGTGCTAATGATTATACAATTCCAAGTAACTCTGGTGGTTATTCAAATCAAGATTGGGTAAATAGAGCAACAGAATATGTAAATGCCTATAAAAAGACTTCTGAAGCAAGTATTACAAATAATACAAACAAAAATAATTTGAAAAAAGAAATCATTACATATAATGGAGCAGAATATATTAAAATCGGTGCATTTAATGTAACTTATACAGGTAAGTTTACCAATAATGTTGGTGTATATGATCAAAATAATAATAAAATATCTGTAAAATATGCAAAATATAATGGAAATAGCTTACAAGTATCTGATACTATTAGTGGTGTAGCAGCATCTGGACAAGATTTCTATATATTAGTACCTACAAATTCAGGGGCATCAAAAATTAGTAAAATTAATTTTGAAGTTTCTGCTACAGCAGAGCAATTAATAGTAGATTTATGGATTTTACAACATGATGATGGAGCTGTATATCAAAACTTAATTACAGCACAATCATCAAAATCATCAACGACTGTATCAGATAGTATGGAAATTACAGACATTGAATTATTTGGAAAATTAATCATTACAAAAACAGATAAAGATACAGCAGAAAAATTAGCAAATGTAGGATTTAGATTAAAAATGATTTCAGGAGAAAAAGCAGGACAATATGTTTCATTAGATGGTAGTGGAAATGCTGTGTATAGCAGTAGTCCAACAGATATAAAAACAGATGCTAATGGACAATTGGTAATCAATTCGTTATATCAAGGAACTTATGAATTAACAGAAACTTCAAACCCTAACTTTGGATATAGTTCAACACCAGTAGTTATTTCAAGTTCTGTTGTGGTAAATCCAGGACAAACAACCACACAAAATGTAACAAATGAGCAAGTATTTGCAAACTTATTAATTAAAAAGACAGATGAAGATACAGGAGAAAAACTATCAGGTATTGGATTTACACTTCAAATGTTAGAAGGAGAAATGGCAGGAAAATATGTATCTATTGATGCTGATGGAAATGCAGTATATGTAGATTCACCTGTAAACCTAATGACAGATGAAAACGGTGAAATCTTTATCAAGAACCTATATAAAGGAAAATATGAATTAATAGAAACTGTTAACCCATATTATTATTATGATGAAGTACCACATCTTTCAACAAATAATTTAGTAATTGATGGTGGAGAAGAAAGAACTTTAAATGTAACCAACAAAAAAGTATATGGTGGACTATTAATTGAAAAAACAGATAAAGATACAGGAGAAATATTATCTGACATTGGATTTACAATTCAAATGAAAGATGGAGAAAAGGCAGGACAATATGTATCTATTGGTGATGATGCAAAAGCAGTATATAGCAGTACACCAACAACATTATATACAGATAAAAATGGACAAATCGAAATTTATAATATGTACCCAGGAACATATGAAGTAATCGAAACAGAAAACCCATATTTCTACTATGCAGATACACCACTTGTTATGACATCTGATTTAAAAATAACAGTTGGAGAAAAATTAACATATGATATGAAAAACGAAAAAGTCTTCGGTAAATTAGTTATTGATAAAACAGATAAAGACACAGGTGAAATATTACCAAACATTGGATTTACAATCCAAATGAAAGATGGAGAAAAAGCAGGACAATATGTATCTATTGGTAGTGATACAAAAGCAGATTATAGTAGCACACCAACAACCATTTATACAGATGAAAATGGACATATCGAAATTAATAATATGTACCCAGGAACATATGAAGTAGTTGAGGTAGAAAACCCATATGACTTCTATGAAAATACACCATTTGTTATTGCAAGTGATGTAAAAATAGAAGTTGGAAAAGAATTAAATTACGATATGAAAAACGAAAAAGTTTATGGTAATTTAGTCATTGTAAAAACAGATGAAGATACAGGAGAAGTATTACCAAAACTTGGATTTACCATTCAAATGTTAGATGGAGAAAAAGCAGGACAATATGTATCAATCAATGATAAAGGAAAAGCAGACTATAGTAGTACACCAACAACCATCTACACAGATGAAAATGGTAGAATTGAAATTAAGAGTTTATATCCAGGAACATATGAAGTAGTTGAGGTAGAAAACCCATACTATGGATATGAAAGAGTACCACTTGTTATTACATCTGACGTACACATCTCAATTGGAGAAGTAACAAATGCAGATTTAACAAACAAAATGGTATATGGTAAATTCAAACTTACGAAGACAGATGAAGATACAGGCGTAAAATTAAGTAATATAGGATTTACATTACAAATGTTAGAGGGAGAAGGAGATAAAGAAGGTCAATATGTATCTATTGATCAAAACGGAGAAGCAGTGTATAGTACAACACCAACAACTATTTATACAGATGAAAATGGTGAAATTAACATCAGTTACATCTATATAGGAACTTATGAATTAATCGAAACAGAAAACCCACATTTCGGATATGAAGATGTTCCAAAACTAATCAGTTCTGATATTGTAATAACACCAGGAGAAACTGTATCAGAATACAGTGCAACAAACAAGAGAGAATATATTAAGATATCAGGATTTGCATGGGAAGATAGGACTGATGGAAAAAATAGTACAAAAGACTATGAATGGGTAGAAGGAACAGAAGATAGAAGATTACAATATGTAACTGTTAGATTAAAAAATGCAAATGGACAAGTAATGGATGAAACAACAACTGATGAAAACGGAGAATATATCTTTGGTAACTATGATGAAAATCCAAATGCAGTTAAAATTAGAATTGATGATTTAGTAGGTGCATATATTGAATTTGAATATAATGGTATGAGTTATCAATCTATTCCAGTAGACTTACAATTTGATAGCACACAAGAAACAGATGAATTTGGAATAAATGTAGTAAAATATAGCAGTAATACTAATAAATCATCAGATGAAGAACTAAGACCACAATTCAATAATAATTTCTCAACAATTAGTAAGGGAAGAGCATCTAATGGTAATTATAGTATTCGATATAATTACGATTCAGAAAATCATCTAAGTACAGTTATTTATGGTGATAATGTAAAATATGGATATGAAGGACAAACATACCCAATCTCTGGAGTAGATGAACAATATGAAATTCAAGCTGTGACAGAACAAAGATCATCAAATGCTCTTTGCACAGATTTAACACCAGATGCCATTAGAAAAGATGCAGTTGTAGAAATTGGTGGATTAAACTTAGGTGTAGAAGAAAGAGTAATGCCAGACTTATTTGTACTAGAAGATATGCAAGATGTGAAAATTAGTTTAAATGGATATGAACATACATATGAATATGCACAAAGATTTGAAGATCCTGAAAACTATGCTGGTGGAGATCCATTTAATGTAACCGTAAGGTTTGCTAACAAATATCTAGAAAATTCATATTCTAGAGAAGTATACTCATCAGATGTTGTATATAACCAACACAATCCAGAAAGCTTACAAATACTTGTAACATATGTAGTAAAAATAACAAACGAATCAACTGTATATACAAGACTAAATACATTAGCAAATTACTATGATGCAAGATATGAAAATGTTGTAGTAAGAGATGATCAAGGAAATACTTTAAATAGTTCTTCAGATAGCTATAATCAAAATGGCTTAAGAAGAGTAAATATACAAACAAATAACTATTTAATCGCACCAGGAGAAACGAAAGACTTATACATTACATATCAATTAAATAATGAGGCAATCAATGCTCTATTAAATGAAACATTAACACTAGACTCTGTATCAGAAGTCGCATCATACTCTTCATTTAGTGATGCAGGTTCAACACCTTATGCAGGAATTGACGTAGACTCAGCTCCAGACACAGTACAACCAAGAAATGTAGATGGTAAGATTAATATTACTGATACAATCGAAGATGATACAGATAAAGCACCATCATTAATCCTTAATGTAAAAGAAGGAAGAATGGTTGCAGGTACTGTATGGGAAGATAGTGCTAGAGAAGATTTATTAGGACTAACTGGATATGACAAAGAAAGAAAAGGTGACGGTGTTTATGATGAGGCTAATGAAAATGTTGTTGAAAATGCTAAAGTAGAATTATTGACAGTAACAGGCTCAGGATATGAATTAGCAAACTTGTATAAGATGGATGGAACAGAAGTACCAGCAACAACAATGACAAATGCACAAGGTGATTATGAATTCTCTGGAGTTATACCAGCAAATTATGTGATAAGATATACTTATGGAGATAATGATGGACAGATTAGTGCTATTTATGATAAAGATGGTAACAAAATAGAAGAAATACAAGCAGACGACTATAAATCTACAATTTATAGAGGTGGAAATAATGCAAGTATGGATGCATATTGGTATAGAGCAGAAACCAGCAACACTGGTACTAGCAGATTATCAGATGCAAGAGATACCATCGCAGTAAAAAAAGACGGAACAACAATAGATGACATAGTAGCATATAGAACAACCCAAGATGAAGAAATGAATTATCAAACAACATTAGCAGGACTATTAAAAACAGTTAGCGCTGATACCGCATCATTTGAAATTAAATTAGATTATGATGTCAACTTAGATAATACAAGTGGATATGGAGTAGACTTGAAATTCTTATTTGACAACATCGACTTAGGTATTATTGAAAGACCAAGACAATATCTAGATGTTGATAAAAAGGTAGCAAATTTACAAATTGTGTTACCAAATGGTAATGACTTAGTTAACGGAAATCCAGAAACAGATAACTTACAAGGTGTTAGGGTATTAGATGATGACGTATATATTGAAATTGACAATGAAATTATACAAGGAGCAACTTTAAGAATTAACTATGCAATATCAGTAGATAATAGTAGATCTGAAATTGACTATAATAGTGAAGATTACTATATTTACGGACAAGTTCCAGCAAATAAGGAAAATGCATATAAAGTTGTAAAAGTTGTAGACATGTATGACTACTTGCCAGAAGACTTAGTATTACAGGAAGGTGGAAATTGGCAAAGAGTTGATATACAAGCAGAAGAATCACAAATTAAAGGTATCATTCTTGCTGATAAAGTATATGATGCAGTCAAAGACCATCAAAATGTCGTACATTTAGCAAGTCAAGTATTTGAAAATATGAAACCAGGTAAAGTAGCTACTGATGTAAGCTTAGTAGTATCAAAACAATTATCAACATCAACAGATGATTTAACATATGAAAATGATGTAGAAATTGTTAAATTAAAAGGTGGAAAAACATATGATTCAATACCAGGAAACTATGACCCAACAACAAATGAATCATATGACCCAGGAACAGACACATTTACAGAAGATGAACCAGACGATGATGAAGTAGAAGTAACTATCACACCACCTACTGGTGAGGCAAGATCATATTGGATTTATGTAATTATCGGAATCAGTACTTTAATTGTTATCGGTGCAGGTGTTGTTATCATTAAAAAGAAAGTATTATAAAGTTATAAAATGATAATATAATATAAAATCATATAGTAACCAAAAAATCATTCCTAAATAGGGATGATTTTTTTTGGATGATTTTAGGACGGAGAAAAAAGGGATTTTGGGGACGGACTCATTTTTCCCTTTTTAAAAGATAAAAAATCTAAAAAATATAGAATATAAAGTCATTGCACGATTTTGTATAAGCTAAATTTTCACAGAAATTCTAAAAGAAAAAAATGCGCCTCTTTCACTCAGGCTCAATTAAGTAATATATTCATTTCGCATAATATGTCGAATGTGATTGGAGTGCTTGTAGCCTTTCTAAATAAAAAATAAATGAGGAAGCGCGAATTCTTGCAGCGAGAGGCTCGTTTATTTTTTATCAAGAAAGGCTAAAGTACGTATTGAGCCGAGACATTTATAAGAAATGAATATATTACTTAATTGCCCGTGACCATTCCTCATTTTTTTCTTTAAGAATTTCTAGTTTCAAATTTAGATACGCAAAATCGTTTCATTTTTTTATATTCTATATTTTTTTCTTTTGATTTACTAAAAAAGGGAAAAATGAGTCCGTCCCCAAAATCCCTTTTTCTCCGTCCAAGAAATTGTAAAATAAAGTTATTGCTTTTTTTGACATTCTGTAATAAAATAAAAAACATAAAAACTAAAAAAAAGGAATATAAAAAAATATATCAAAAAAAAAACGTATATTCTGTAAAAAAGTTATTTGTAATAACTTACTAAAAAAGACAAAAACCACAAAAGACAAGTAGTAAAATATAGCATATATTTAGGTAAAGGTGGTATGTGAATATGTTTCAAAATATAAATGAGTATACAGTGCAAGATAGAAAGAAAGAAACTGTTAATAAATGGTCAGAAGTGATTAAACGAAACAATATCATAATGTATATTTTATCATTCATGTTGTCATTAGTGAGCATAGGAGGAGAATTTTCATTATTCAGTATTAGTATATTAGGAGCTTGTTTTTCATCTTCTATTCCACTTTTAGGAGTAACAGTAGTATCTTTAATAGGAAATATTATAAAATTTGGTGTAAGTGGAGGATTAGAGTATTTTCTAACAAGTCTTGTATTTTTTATTAGTTTATTCATTATCAAACCAAAATATAACGAAGAAGAAAGAAATGAAAAAATCAAAGTAGGTAAAAACATATTTATAGCTGTTTTTATCATACAAATCATAAAAGCATTATTTTCTACTCTTACTTTTTATGACATATTATTAAGTATTACCTATACAATTATTACCATTGCATTTTACAAAATATTTGCAAACTCTATTTCTGTTATAGAAGATTTTGGAGAAAAAAAGGCGTTTTCTATTGAAGAAGTGATAGGGACAAGTCTTCTATTAGCGATAGCCGTAAGTGCTTTTTCAGATTTATCCATCTTAGGATTTTCGATACGAAATATACTTAGCATATTGATTGTGTTAATTTTAGGCTGGAAAAATGGTGTATTAGTAGGAGCAACTTCAGGTGTAACAATTGGTGTGACACTAGGAATTATTACAGGAGGAGAACCAATTATTATAGCAGCTTATGCAATTTCTGGTATGGTGGCAGGATTTTTAAATCGATTTGGAAGAATTGGTGTCATTGTAGGATTTTGTATAGGAAATGTCATATTGGCATATGCATCAAATGGATACACAGTAGAATTAATCTATTTCAAAGAAATCTTATTGGCATCTATTATTTTATTAGCGATACCAAAAAACATTAATATTGACATAGAAGAATTTGTAGGTGGTTCAAAATTTTTACCAATATCAAGAGAAAGAGGCTTAACAAGAGAAAAAGAAACAGTTGAAAAATTAAATAATGTATCTGAAACCATTAAAAAGATGGCAAATGCTTATGCAAAAGATACTAAAAAAGAGTTTTCTATTGAAGAAAAAGAAGAAAACAAGCAAATATTTATTAATGAATTATTAAATAATTTGGAACCATATAAAGACAATTTATTATATGATGATATTGCAAATGTAGATGGAAAAATTGTAGATGAAATATTTAACTTGTTATTAGAAAAACAAGAGATTGAAAGAGAAGATTTGTTAAAAATTTTTGCAGACTGCAATAGTTATATTATAGGATTTGATGATAAAGAAATCAGTGGATATTTAGAAGAAAATATATTACAGATTTTAAGAATATTAAATATCTCTTATAAAGTAAGCAAAAACAATTTTGTTTGGAAAAGAAAACTAGAAGAAAGCAAGAGAAATATGGAAACACAATTAAGAGGTGTTTCTAAAGTGATATCTGGTATTGCAAAAGATATCCAAAAAGATGCTGTAAAAAAAGAAGATTATACAAAACAAGAAATTGAAATTATTGAATTATTGAAACAAAAAGAAATCAAGGTAAATGAAGTAGCTATCAATAAAAAAGATAGATATTTAGTACATATATTGCTTGAAGAAATAGCAGATAATCGCATCATTGAAGAAATACTAACAAAAATTTTAAAAGAAAAGATAATATTAAATGATGAGAACTCTACAGAAACAGACTTAATATACATTTCTGATGACAAATATGTAATAGGATTTGCAACAGCAGATTCTAGTAAAAACCAAAGTGAAGTTTCAGGAGATAATTTTATCAATACAAGATTAAAAGATGGAAAATATGTTATTGCATTAAGTGATGGAATGGGAACAGGAAGAAAAGCAAATGAAAGTAGTATGCAAGCATTAGCTATGTTACAAAACCTATTGAAATCTGGATTTGATAAAGATAGTTCAATAAAATTAATTACTTCTAGTTTGATTAGCAAAAATGAAGAAATTTTTGCAACTTTAGATATTGCCATTATAGATTTATATAAAGGAACCATTGAATTTATAAAAAGTGGGGCATGTCCAACCTATATAAAGAAAAATAAAAAAGTACAAATTATAAAATCAAATTCTCTTCCAGCAGGAATGGTTAATCAAGATAATATACAAGTATTTGATACAGATATACAAAATGAACAAATGGTGCTTATGTGCACAGATGGTATATTAGATTCCAATATAGAATATAAAAACAAAGAATTATGGATTAAATATTTATTAGAAGATATTGAAACAAAAAACACAAAAAAAATTGCAGATATCGTATTAAATGAAGCAATAGATAATAATTTTGGAAAAACAAAAGATGATATGAGTGTCATCGTGTGTAAATTTATGCAAAAGGATATGTAATTAGGAGGAAAAAAATTAATGAGTAGAGGAAGAAGATATGAGGAACGAAAGTTAAATAAGAAAAAAGTTTTTGCAGTCATTCTAGCATTTGTTGTGATTATTATGTCCGTATTTATTATAAGAGGGATTTTTCAAAAAGAAAGCAGTAGAGGAGAGATTTCTAGTAAAACATATTTTGCAGCATATCAAGACAATAAATGGGGTGTCATTGATGAAAATGGTGATACAGTGATAGATTCTTCTTATGAAGAAATGATTATTATTCCAGATAATAAAACAGACATTTTTCTTTGCACATATGATGTAAATTTTGACACAGGAGAATATTCAACGAAAGCCTTAAACAGGGAAAATAAAGAGATTTTTACAGATTATACAAAAATTGAAGCTATTAGCAACCATGATGAAAACAACAATTTATGGTATGAGGACAATGTATTAAAAGTTCAAAAAGATGGAAAATGGGGAACCATTAATTTTGAAGGAGAACCAATATTAAATATAGAATATGACAGTATAGAAGCAATACTAGGAGTAGAAAATGCTTTATTAATTCAAAAAGATGGAAAATATGGTGTGGCAGATAGAGAAGGAAGAATCATTTTAGATACAAACTATGCAGAAATTGCAAACTTAGGAAAGACAAATAGAGATGGTTATATTGTAAAAGATGATACAGGACTATATGGAATTGTAGATTCCTCTAAAAAAGTAATATTACAAAATCAATATCAAGAAATTGAAAAAGTATATGGAAACGATTTATATGTGGTGACACAAGATGGAAGTCAAAAAGTAGTAAATGTAAATGGAGAAGATGTCTTAACACAAGGATTTGAACAAATAGCAGCAATATTAAAAACGAAAGATCAAGGTGTTATCTATATTTCAAATGGAAAATATGGAGTTATGAGCTTAACAGGAGAAGTTTTAATAGAAGCACAATATGATAACTTAGTAGAAGCAAAAGCCAATATTTTTATTGCAACAAAAGGAGAAACACAAGGAATTGTTGATATAGAAAACGCGGAAAAAGTGCCATTTACTTATCAATCTATTACATATAATGAAACAGGAGATATTTATATTGCTGAAGATGAAAATTTCAATAGTAATATCTTAAATAGTAATTTTGATGTAGAGCAAACAGGAATCTTAATTGAAATAAATACAGCTTCAGGATATTTTGAATTAAGACAAGATGATGAATACAAATATTATAATTTCAGATTTGAAGAGAAAGATAAGAAAGAAATTTTGAGTAACAATACATTATATTTAGATAAAAAAGATAATCTATATGGATATGTAGACAAAGATGGAAATGTTGTGGTAGAATATATGTATGATGATGCAACAGAACAAAATGAATATGGATTTGCAGCAGTAAAAAAAGACGGAAAATGGGGTGCAATTAACAATAAAGGAGAAGTTGTGCAAGAACCTACTTATAATTTAGATGATTATCTAATTATTGACTTTATTGGAAAATGGCATCTAGGAAAAGACTTAAATATGAATTATTATAATCAAGAGTAAGTATTTGCTAAAAAATCTAGTTTTCATTTCATTTGAGCATCAAATTTGAAAAATGATATAAGTAATGAGGTAATATAAAAAAGAAGTAATTTTTATAAAAAGGTGATAAACATGGAACTAAAGATAAACTATCAATACACATATTTTATACATCCTTTTGTTGTAAAACAAAAGAAATATCAAAAATATATATTACGATTATTAAAAGATAAAAACTGTAAATTAAAAAGATTTGAAAAAGAGAAAGATTTAAGGTTATATAAACATTTTACGCCAAAAATGAGAGATTTTCTATTTTCAAGTTTTAGTTTTACAAATGCAAAATATACAAAATTTAAAGAAATGCCAATAGAAACACAAGCAGCAGTACTTTCTAAATATCCTTGCAGTATATTTGAATATACAATAAAAAATGATATTCAAGGAAAAGCAGGAGATGGAAAAGGTATCTTCTTTAAAATACGAAAGATGGAAATTATTTGTTTTCAAACAGGAATCTGTTTCTTGTGTATGAAAACAAACATAGAAGATAATCCAACTTTTTCTGATGTCTTGAATTTTAATTATAAATTTAGAGATATCAAACAAGATAATAGAACATTAAATAATTATGATAAAATCAATATACAAACAGATAGTTTTGCTAGTATTGATAAAATTACGGATTTTATAAAGGGAATTACAGGTTCTAATGTAGAGGCAATAAAATTAGATATTAATACAGAGCGATTTTTAACTTATTCTTATGTATGTATAGACCAGTCAGCATGGAATGTAGATAATCCATTTGAAAATATTGAGAATAACTTTATAAAATTTGTCAGATTTTTGCCTGCTGATAATTCTGCTAGTTTGAGAGAAGATGATATTGTATCATTAGCAAAATGGAAATATACAAAGATGGGAATTACAAAATATGGTGTAACATTGTTTTCATCATCAACAGATATTAACAATTATACAACTTTACCAAATGAATTCGAACAACAATATTTATATACTTATATATTTGAATTGTATAAGAAAATTTACTTGAAAAAACTAAGCTTAGAATTTAAACATCCAACAAAAATTAAAGAAGTAAGAAAAGAATTTATAGCTTTTACTAAAAATATATGGATTCAAGAAGTGACAGAAGATGAGACGGGAACCATGTTTGACCATAAAGTAAAAGAAATGTTAGGACTAGAAAAACTATATAATGAAGTAAAAACAGAATATGATATACTATATAAAGAACTAAATATTGAAAAAAACAAAAATGTAACAATTGCTATTTCAATTATTTTAATTGCTTCATTAATATTTAATATATTAAATTTTGTATTGCTATCAAAATATTAGTAAAAATGTATTGTTTTGATAAAAAATAAACTAGAAAGTAAATGGATTATCTAAATTATGTTTATACTTTTAGATAATCCATTTAGCGTATATATTAGAAAATTATATCAATAGATTATGCAAAAAAACGAGATAGATGTATTAAAGTAAATTTTAGAAGAGGAAACAGAATTATGAAAATAAGTTGTGGAACAGATATTATAGAAATTAAACGAATAAAAGAAAGTATAGAAGATTTAGGAGCAAAATTTTTAGAACGTGTGTATACAGACAAAGAAATCAAGTATTGTGAAAGTAAAAATAATCAAAAATATCAGCATTATGCAGCTAGATTTGCAGCAAAAGAAGCAGTATTTAAATCAATCTCACGTAAATTAAAGAATAAGTACGATATTGGTTGGAAAGATATACAAGTTATCAACGATGAAAATGGAAGACCATATGCGAACTTATTAAATATAGAAATACCAGAAATAGAAGAAATGGATATTAGTATTTCACATTGTAAAGAATATGCAACAGCAAATGTTGTGGTAGTATGGAAATAATGTCCAATTGGGGACGTTTCTGTTTGGGACATTTTGAGGGATTTGGGGGACGGACTCATTTTTCCCTTTTTTAAAATTTAGAGAATTTAAAATATAAACAATAAAATAATATGAATATTTGCACATAGAAAGTTATTTTATACATATAGTTATGTAATAACATTATATTTTTTTGATTTATTAACAGAAAAAAGGGAAAAATGAGTCCGTCCCCCAAATCCCTCAAAACGTCCCCCAATGAGACAAAGGAGGTAAATAAAGAATGGAGTTTTTTGATAGTCATTGCCATTTGGATGATGAAAGATTTGATGAGGATAGAGAAACATTAATAAAAGAAATAAAAAAAGCAGACATTACAAAGTTTGTTTCTGCAGGATATAGTATAGAAGGTTCTAAAAAAGGTATAGAATTATCTAAAAAATATGAGTATATATATACTACTTGCGGAATTTCTCCAAATGATATTCCACAAAATGAAGAGGAATTGTGGAAAGATATTGAGTCAATAAAGGATTTAGTGAAAGAAAATATAGAAAATAAAAAAATTGTAGCTATTGGAGAGATTGGATTAGATTATTATTGGGAAAAGGATTTACAAAGAAGAGAATTACAAAAACAAGCTTTTCAAAAACAAATAGAAATAGCGAATGCATTTGATTTACCAATTGTTATCCATACAAGAGAAGCAGTTATGGACACAATCAAAATTTTAAAGGAGAATACAGTTAATAGAAAGGGTGTTTTTCATTGTTGCCCACTAAATAGAGAATTGGTAAAAGAAGCATTAAAACTTGACTTTTACATATCTTTTGCAGGGCCAGTTACTTTTAAAAATTCTAAGAATGCAAATGAAATCATAGAAATGGTACCAGAAGATAAAATGTTAATAGAGACAGATAGTCCATATTTAGCACCAGAACCAGTCAGAGGAACCAGAAATGACCCTAGAAATGTGAAATTTATTGCACAGAAAATAGCAGATGTAAAAGAAATTTCATTAGAAAAAACAGCTAAGTTGACATATGATAATGCGAAAAAAATCTTTGCGATTACTTGATTTAATACAAACTATAATAAAATGTTTATATAATTATATTTCATAAATTTTTCGGCTCAATACGGAATTTTAGAATTTCTAAAATAATTTTATGGCACCCTTCCAAACACAAGGTTTGAACTCTTTCCATAAAATTCTTAAGAAATTCTAGTATTCCTCCAATCACATTCAAAATTTATTCAATATAATTATATAAACATTTAAAAATAGGTATTTTACAAATTATCAAGTAATTGCAAAGATTTTAATATTTTAAATTTCTTAAAGCTTCAATTCTATCAGCAGTACTAGGGTGTGTAGACCATATATTTGAGCTTTTTTTCTTACCATTTTTAGTGTTTTTCTTAAATGGATTAATTATATACATGTTAGCAGTGGCATTGTTTGCAGTTTCTAGTTGATTTGGATCATTTTCTAATTTTTGTAAAGCAGAAATTAAACCATCTGGGTTACGTGTAAATTCTACTGCAGTACTATCTGCTAAAAATTCTCTTTTTCTGGATAAAGCAAGTTGCATAAGTGAACCAAAGATGGGAGCTAAAATTAGAAAAATTAATCCAACTAGCATTAATATACCATTTGCTTTACTATCGCTATCACTATCTTTCATTCCACCCCAAAATAAAGTACGAGAAAATAAATCAGATAACATAACAATAAATCCTACCATAACAGAAACAACACAACTTAAACGAATATCATAATTTTTAATATGGCTCATTTCATGGGCAATAACGCCTTCTAATTCATAATAATCTAATTTTTTCAAAAGGCCTGTTGTGACACAAATAACGGCATTCTGTGGATTTCTACCAGTTGCAAAAGCGTTTGGTTGATTATCATCTACAACATAAAGTCTAGGTTTATTAGGAAGTCCTGCTGTTACCATTAAAGCATCCAAAATATTTACTAATTTCTGGTCTTCTTCTTTCGTAGCAGGTCTTGCTTTATTTAATGATAATACAATTTTATCACTATAATAGTAAGAAGCCCAAGCAGAACCAATTGAAAAAATTAAGGCAATCACAATAGACATACTTCCTAACCTTAAAGCATGACAAACATAGTAAACAATTAGTGTAATGACTAAAATAAAGATGCCTATAATAATTCCAGATTCAAATTTATTTTTTTTACTAGTTTCAAACATAATAATTAAACCTTTCATAAAATTTATCTTGGTAGGAGCCATTTTATTTCTTCTAAAGATATAAAATGAATCCTAAAATTTTTAAAATAAAAAAGGGAAAAGGTAATCCCCCATCCCTTCTAAAATAGTATATATTATTTTCCAAAATCTACTTTGACATTTTTTCTTGCTTCTGCACTTTCAGCTTCGAATAAATCACGAGCTTTAAAATTGAATATTCCCGCAATAATGTTAGATGGGAAAATTTCTAATTTTGTATTATACATTGTTACAGTATCATTATAGAATTGTCTAGAAAAAGAAATTTTATTTTCTGTATTTCTAAGTTCTTCTGATAATTCTGAAAAATTTTGGTTTGCCTTTAATTCTGGATAACTTTCAGATACTGCCATAATGGTTTTTAAAGCAGTAGAAAGTTCATTATCTAATGTTGCTTTTTCAGAAACATTGTCTGTATTTGCCCATGCAGTTCTTAACTCAGCAATTTTTTCAAAAGTTTCAGATTCATGTGTCATATAGCCTTTTACGGTTTCAACAAAATTAGGGATTAGGTCAAATCTTCTTTGTAATTGCACATCTATTTGACTCCATGCATTGTCAACTTTTATTCTTGCTTGAACTAAACCATTATACATAGCGATGACAGCTATAACAATAATAACTACAACTGCTAATATAATCCAACCAATCATTTATAAAAATCCTCCTTAATAAATATTATATACATGTTTATCATATCATATTAATAATTTTTATACAATATGAATGTGAAGAAATCGTGAAAAAATGTTGAATTTTGGTTACTTTTATTTTATCATTTTCACAGGTTGCTAGATAAGGCAACTAGGGAACTTAATTGTTCTCCACCTATTTAAAAAATTTTTTTATATACTTTATTATATATAAGAAATAATATTAATTATGCACTATCCAATAGAAATAAGAATCTGTCTATAAAGAATTTTGAAAAGTTTTTGGATATGAATATTATGAAAAAATTTTGAGTCTAAACTTTTTATTGAATAAGTTAGTAGTGTAATTAAAAAAATATCTATAGAGAGAAATATACGGTCAATATGGATGTATTTTCTTTTTATAGATTAGTATTATTCATATCAAAAGCATTTAAAATAATATTAATTATTACAAATTTTATTCCTCTATATTATAGTCTTTAATGTTTGGTTCATTAAAATCATCTTCTGTTACATTATTAAATTCATATCTATATTCAATTATAGATGAATTTTCTCTTTCTTCTGTTGTTAATTCTTTATTTTCTGAAATAATACAATTTAGTATTCCTGTGTTTTTATCTACATACATTCTTTCTTCTGGAGTTGAATTTAATCCATCAAAATTTGTAATATAATAACATTCTTTTCCATTAAGAGTTTCATTTTTAATTGAAGTTGTTATAGAGGTTGTAAATAGTTGCCACCAATTTTCTGTCTCCAATTCATTTTGTAAGTTTTTTGTATATCCTATTTCTTTGTTCAAAATTGCCTTTTTATCTTCTTTTGTATCATAATACATATTAACTAAATATTTATCATTATTATCATCTATCTTTTTAGCATATGTTGTTATTGTTACAACATCATCTCCAGAAAGCTCTGTTCTTATTATTTTCATTTTATCTTCCATTACAAAAATTTCTTCTTTACTATAATTATCTAAATTATAATTATATACTATTTGTTTATAATTAGTACATTTTGACGTTTCTTCTGCTTTATTAGATAATTTTGATATTATGTATATATTTCTTCCTGTATATACTACAAAAATAATTAAAACTATCAATAATATAATTCCTATTATTTTAATTATTTTATTTTTCATTAAAACTACCCCCTCTTTTTTTAGTTTTTGTATAATTTCAATTCCTCCTTTCTTATGTATAAAATAATCTTATCATATTTTATATAATATTGAAATAGTTTTACCAATAATTATTTAATTTATTAAAGGATAGTAAACGACACTCATAAACAATCCATTTTATATTATAATAACAACTACGTGTAGGACACAATGTTGACAACTTAATAAAAAACAATGTGTTTAAATAATAAATACATTGTTTTTTATTTGTTAGATTTATTAAAAAAAGCGGAATAATCCTTATATCTATATATTAATTTTTAAAAAACCGATTTGTTATTTGGTTTGGATATTCATACTCTTTTGTTGACATTTCAATAAGCTCATTTTTATTGTTCATTTATATATAATTCTTTTTTATTGGCTAATAGCAACTTAAAGATAGAAAATATTAAGCATAAACCTAATATAATAAAAATAACACTTTTTAATTATATAATTGTCTTTAGCAAATTTATCAAATATGCAATCTATATAATAAAAAGTTATCTAAATTGGTAAATTTTATTTTCCCTTTTTTGGTAATTTTGGTTAATGTTCAGATTGGAAAAATGAATGGTAACAAATTTTTATGATTTGATGAATAAAAAAATTTTATAAAAAAGGAATATTTTTTTAAAAAATTTCATATAGTATAGTATGGACAAAAATTGGACAAATATGAAGGTCTTTAAGACAAAAATTATGTAAATTCATGTGAAAGATGTAAAAGAAAACCTTAGGGACACAAAGGTTTTATCGAAAATCTATGGTTAGTATAAACTTTTAGTAGGGAAAATTTGATAAAAAAATTGAATAAGAGATACCAATTTGATAGAATATTTTTGT
>CALXXJ010000009.1 GCA_944392665.1 uncultured Clostridia bacterium
ATTACAATAGTCATAATCATACACCTCTTTCTTATTTAATTTTCAATGTTCGAAATAAATATATATGTTTATATGAATATATTTTTTCCTACCATATCTATTTTATCTTTATTATTGTAAACTGTCAAGCATTTTGACATAAAAAGATATTGTTTGCAAAGTTATATATTTATGATATACTGTACTTATAAAATAAATTAGAGGTGAATTACATGGATTTAATGGAAACATATAGATTAAAATATGATTTTGGAGAATATACTTCAGCTGTTGACTCTTTATTAAATAGAATATTAACAAATAGTACCAGTTATTTTGCCAAACAATTGAAAAATAATGAAATTAAAAATGTTACGTCTGAATATCTAACTATGCTTGATTGTATTTGCTATACAGAAGAATATTTATATGCCAGTAAAAATAATCCCAATTTTTATAATATATTACATTCCATATCAGATGTTAATATCATTTCTGTCCTTCCTCAAAATAGAAGGGGAATTTATGGTCAAACATTTCCTGACATACATGCTATACTAATAAATCCTGAACTTTCAGGAAGTAAAACATTAACACCTGCTGAAATAACTAGATTATATACAGCTCATGAATTAGGTCACTGCATAAATGAAAATTGGATGCAATCTGTTCTTAATCATATAAATGAACAAATTCGATTAGGTAATATAAGAAATAGAGAAGATGCTCAATTATTTTATGATGGTTTCTCTTTATTAGATGAAGCAACTACTCAAGATAGAGCAGAAGATTTTGCTTATACATTTGCAGGAAAGACAAGACCTCCTATGGGATATCGCAGTAATCCTCTATTATTTGATGGTACACCTTATAAAACAAATTTTGATTTTTATGGAGAGCTACAAATACCTGCTACTATGTTTGGAAGAACCCTTAGAGGTATTGGAAATATAAATGATGATGGTATGGCTTTAAGTACACTTTCTCAGAGAGCTTTAAAATCTTCTTTTGTTGAAGAAATTTTACAAGAATATAATAGAGATGGCCAATTACAAAATCTATACCCAGAAATAAAAAATATGGGAATTATAAAAAATGCATCTTATGCATCGTTTGGCGAATATCCTGATCAAGAGGCTTTATCAAATTCAAAATCAGCATTGATTGGACTTTCAAAATTAACCAATTCTTTAAGAGATTATAGAGAACCTTTTTCTTCTAGGAATATAAATCGATAAAACCAAGCCTATTTTAGGCTTGGTTTTATTTCTATTGCATTTCCATCAGATGTCATTTGAATTGTTCCGTCCTCATCTGTTCTATATATTTCACTTCCCCTATTGTTTAATTTATCTATTGTTTCTTGTGTTGGCAATCCATAAGAATTATCTTTTCCAACCATAATAACTGCATATTGGGGTTGCACTTGTTCTAAAAAACTTTCACTACTACTTGTACTAGATCCATGATGTCCTACTTTTAATACATCTGTTTTTGGCCAATGAATTGTTTCTTCATTTTCCTCTTCTGCATCTCCCATAAATAAGTAGCTTGTATTTCCAAATTCTAGTCTAAGAACAAGTGATGATACATTTAAATTATCTTTATCTAGTATAGGCTCTGTCATAAATTCTCCCACTGCTTGTCCTAGTTCAATTTTATCACCTTTGTTAGGTGCTGTTATTGTTAAATTTTTGTTTTCTATTGCATCTAATACATCTTCAAATGTCTTGGTTGTTGTTTCAATTTTCGGCATATAAATTTGTCCAATATCAAAATTGTTTATCACATCATCTAATCCGCCAATATGATCTTCGTGTGGATGTGTTCCTATCAAATAATCTATTTTTGTAATTCCAAGATTTTTTAGGTAATTTACAACTGTTTCTCCTGCCTCATTTGTCCCTGCATCTATTAGCATAACTTTATCTTGGTTTCGAACTAAAATACTATCTGCTTGTCCCACGTCTATAAAGTCAATTAATAAGTCTTCTTGTGCTACAAATTCTATTTGTTGTTCATTTTGGCTATTGGTTTGTTCTCCCGTGTCAGAAACTGTATTAACAAAATCCTCATTGATTCCTAGTATTCCTGCAATTCCTACAATGATTAATGCAATCACTGTTGCTATTAGTTTTTGTATTTTTGTATTTTTCCTCTTTCTTGCCATCTTTTGTCCTCCTTATTTTCCACATTCAAATTCAATTATTTGACTCATTTAATTTCTTTAAAATATAGATATCAAAATAAAAATATTTACTATTTTTCATTACTGTTTTAATTCCATAATTTATTCATCTTATCTTGAATTCTTTTGGTTTCTTCTTTTGTCAATTCTTCATTATATGTATATTTTCCATTTACATATTGCAAAATGCTTCCCTCTTTTATATTTTCTGGTAACATATCTTTTTTTACATGTTTTATTTCATTTGTCTTTCTGTTCTCTAATATAGCATATTTTCCTTCAAATCTATCCACAGAATATTCTTCTATCGCATCTAATTTTTTGGCTAATTCCATTTCTTCTGAAGTGTTGTTTTGTTTTATTTCATTTTTCATATCTGTCATTTTTTCTTGTATGTCATTAAATATTTCTAAATTCAATAATACCTACCTCCTTTTAAATAATGTTATTATCTTAAAATATATAGCAGTATATAAATAATCTTTACCTTATTTATATACTGCTAAACCAAATTTGTCAAATGAACATTGGGGACAGGCCAAATCGTTCAAAAATTGAACGATTTGGCACGTCCCTAACGTTCAACTTCTTTTATTTCTCCATTTTTATATGCTTTCATTAATTCTTGTAAGTCTGCAATTTCTCCTTTTAATTTTGTTCCTATATCTGTGTCACCAACTCTTTTTCTAACAATGCCTGTTTTCTTTACAATAATTTCACTGATAATGTCGGTTTCTTCTACAATTGCTTTTTCCACAGATTCAAATGGTTTATTTTGACTTAGTAATAATCCGTTTGAGTTATATGTTAAGATATATCCTGCATTTCCTGTTTTTTCTCTAAAGCTTTTTGCAAATCCGCCATCAATCACTAATAGTTTTCCATTTGCTTTTATTGGACTTTCTCCATCTTTTGCTTTTACTGGAACATGTCCATTTAAGATATGAGAATCTTCTCCTTCTAATCCAAATTCCTTTAACACTTTTACACAAAATTCTTCATTTTCAGAATATTGATAATATGGACTTTTCGGTTCTTTACTTAAGCTTTTGTCTTTTACAAAATAACTTTCAAATGTTGCCATTTTTTCTTTTCCAAAAAATGGTGATTCTGGTGAAATCCACAAAAACCACATAATATCTACTAATTCTGGCTGTCTGGTTGCAAATACCTTATTTACTACTTCATTGATTTCATCAAAATAGACTTTTCCTTTTAATCTTTTTCCCATAAATTCAACCTCTTTTAAATTCCCATTTTCATCTGTTGGAATACAACCATGGAATAAAAGATTATTATTAAATATGGTATACATTTCTCCTTTTGTATATAAATATTTCAAATGTTTTTGTAAACTAGGACTATGTATAAAAGACTCTTTAAGCCTTTCCATTACTTCATTTTCTTCTGATGTTAATACATATGGATCATTTTTATCAATGGTTGGAAAATTTTTGTCTTTTAATTCATATTCTTTTCCCTCTATTGTCACTGTTCCTTTTTCAAGATTCATTTTATCTAGTAATAATCGATTGTCTAGGTGATATTCTGGGTGTTTTTTTATCAATTGTCCTTCCATTTTAAATTGGATAACAGTTATCGCTTTTTGAATTTTTGCTATAATATTTTTATCACTATTATCATATTTATTATAATCAAATACCTTTGGCATAAAGTTTGCACAATCATCATTTTTATATATTTTTTGAGCAAATGTTGATAATGGTCTCATATTGATACCATATGAATCTTCTAATATCCCTATATTATTATATCTTGCACATATTCTAACAACAGTTGCAATATTGGCTTTATTTCCACAACCTGCTCCCATCCATAAAATATCATGATTTCCCCATTGAATGTCTAAACTATGGAAATTCATTAATCTATCCAATACTAAATCTGGATATCTTCCTCTATCAAAAATATCTCCTATAACATGTAAATGGTCTATTGCCATTCTTTTAATTAAATCTGATATGGCTATAATAAAACTATCTGCTTGTTCTAATTCAATAATTGTTTTGATAATTTGTTTATAATAGTTTTCTTTATCTTTTCCACTATCTACTTGTGAATGTAATAATTCATCTATGATATATTCGAATCCACTATTAATTGCTTTTCTAACTTTTGACCTTGTATATTTAGAGCTTACTTTTCTAGCCACTTCTACTAATCTGTATAAGGTAATCGCATACCATTCCTCTAAATTTTCTGTTTCTTGTTTAATCAATTTTAGTTTTTCTTTTGGGTAATATATCAAAGTTGCTAATGTATTTCTTTCTTTTTCTGTAATGCGATTTTCAAATGTTTCTTCAATTTTGCTTTTTATAATTCCTGCTCCATTATTTAAAATATGTGTAAAAGGTGCATATTCCCCATGAATATCACTTAAAAATACTTCTGTTCCTTTTGGTAAATTTAATATTGCCTTTAAATTTATAATTTCCTCTGCTACTTCTGTGGTATTTTTAAATTCTTTGCTTAATAGCTTGAGATATTTTTCTCCAGAAAACTGTTTATTTTCACCTTCTTTTACCTCTTCTGCATTATATGTATATTCTCTCATATATGACAACTCCTCTATTTTTATTATATTGTTATAAATTTATATTCGTTTTCCATAGCCTTTATAAATTTCATCAAATCTTCAAATGAAATCAATACACTTGCTTCATTTGTGTTTGGATGAACAGCTAATAACTTTTTCCCCTTTAAATCTTTATCAATTAATACTTCAACTTCTTTTTCTTTATCATTGATTAACCCCATAGGACTTACATGACCTGGTTCTAATTTTAGATATTTCATTAATCTTTCACTTGATGCAAAACTTAATCTTGTAGAAAGTACTTGTTCTTGTATTTTTGCCATATCTGCTTTTTTTTCACTACATAATATCACTAGAAAGTGTCTTTTTCCTTTTTGATCTCTTAAAAATAGATTTTTACAAATTTTAGCACCTTTTAAGATTTCCATATCTAAGTTGTCCGTATCATCAACTGTATATACTGGTTGATGAAATACCAATTCATAATGAATTCCTAACTTTTTTAAAGTATTTAATACTTTCTCCATATTTACACTTAGTCCTTTCCTAGTATTTATTTTCCATGCTTATCTTCCCCATATAGTTTAAACTAGCTTGCAAATAAATGCAAGCTAGTTTATTCGTATTTTTGTTTAATTATTTTTATCTCTATATACTTTTACAATATCCTTAAATGTCATTTTGGTTCCATAATTTAATATGGCATTTGAATAAATCTTAATAGCAACTTGTGCTATGATTAATATTGTAATTACTAATATAACAATTGACAATACAACTTCAGAAGTTGTAGCAATTCCCATCATGATTCTAAATGGCATACAAAATGGTGATGATATTGGGAATATCGCAGCAAACTGATTTAATTCACTTGTTGGATTCATCATGGTAAAATATGATAAATAGAATCCAACCACTGCCAATATAGCAACAGGAGTGTTAGCTGATTGTATATCTTCTGGTTTGCTTACTGTTGAACCTGTTAATGCATATAATAATGCATAAGCAAAATATCCTAAGATGAAATATACAATTGTCATAATGGCTAAATATGGTGTCATCATAGACATATCTAAAACAGCATTTAATAATTCTGGCTCTAAAAATGCTTTTGCTGAAATTAAAGCTACTGCTACAATCACACATATCTGTATTAATCCTACAATTCCAATACCAATCGTTTTTCCTAACACAATTGTTCTTGGTGATGTAGAAGTAACTAATGTTTCCATGATTTTTGAAGTCTTCTCTGTTGTAATGGAACTTGACACTTGATATGCACAGAAATAGATTGCGTAGAATAATACAATTGACAATAGCATAATAACTAGTATATTTCCACTTACTTCTTGCTCTTCTGTTTGTTCTATTGTAAACTCAAAATTTGGAGATAGACTTGCAATTTGCTCTTGTGTTAATCCCAATTTTGAAATCTGTAAATTGGTATATAATGAATTTATGGCATTTGTTAAATCTTCTGGAACAGAAGCCATTTGTGTCATATTTTCTACAATATATCTTAATTTATATGTGCCATCCTCTTTTGGTTCAATAATCATTGCTTCATTTATATCTTTGTTTTCTATTCGACTTTTTATGTCTTCAAAAGAAACTTCATTATTGGCTACTTGAACATTGTATCCTAATTCCATATAATTTAAACTTGGTAAAGTTCCTTCAAATACATTTGTGCTATCCACAATTAATAATTTTGCTTCACCATCATCTTCATTATCTCCTACAATAGCATTCATGATATTTGGTATATTAAATCCTATTACAATTAATACTAAAATAATTAATGTTGATATAATAAAAGATTTTCTTTTTACCATATCTTTAATTGAAAATGCAATAACTGTTTTTAAATCTTTCATATTACTTTATTCCTTTCTTTACTTTAGAAAAATTTGAAAAAGAATTAGTATATTGCTAGGCAGACAAGATTAAAATTAATGAGGCGTGCTATTTGCACGTTGAATTGATTTTAATTGCAGTCTAACGAAGCAAGATGCTGATTATTTTTCAAATTCACCCACCTTTTCAATAAAAATATCATTAAGTGTTGGTTTCTTAATCTCAAACTTGTCAACCTCCACATGATTTGTAACCAACCTTTCTAGCAATTGGTGAGCTTTTTCTTCAGAATCAATTTTAATAGAATATTCATTATTTTTAGAAAACTCTATTTCCATACCGAATTCTTTAATGTATTCATCTATATTCTTATCTGTTGATAATTCTAATCGATTTGCTTTATAACCTTCTTTAATTTCTTTTAAATTCCCTTTTAATACTGTTCTTCCTTTATTCAATATCAAAATGTCAGTACAAAACTCTTCTATAGATGTCATTTGATGACTAGACATGATAATATATTTTCCTTCTTTTACTAAATCAATAATAACATTTTTTAAAATTTCAGAGTTCACTGGATCTAATCCACTAAATGGCTCATCTAGTACGATTAGCTCTGGATCATGAATAATGGCTGTCATAAACTGAATTTTTTGTTGATTTCCCTTTGACAACTTTTCAGCTGGCATTGGTATATATTCTTCTACCTTCAATACCTTTGCCCATTTTTTAATTGCTGCATCTGCATCTTTTTGATTCATACCTTTTAATTTTGCAAAATACATCAATTGGTCATATATTTTTGTTTTTGGATATACACCTCTTTCCTCTGGCAAATATCCAAAATTCACACTCTTTCTTTCAACTTTTTTCCCATTCCAGGTAATTTCACCTGTATCTTTTTTAATAATGCCAAGAAGCATTCTAATGGTTGTTGTTTTACCAGCACCGTTTGTACCTAGTAAACCAAATACACCTGGCTTATCAACTTCAAATGAAATATTATCTACTGCTTGTTTACCAACAAACTTCTTAGAAACATTTTCAAGTTTTAATCCCATCTTTTATCCTCCTTTTGAACGTTAGGGACGTGCCAAATCGTTCAAAAATTGAACGAAAGGGACACACCTTGTTCCTTTGTCATTTATTCCTATGTATTATAATATTTAATCAACTCTTTTACAATACTTTTTATGACAAATTAAGAATTTTTGTCGTAAAAGCAGTCTCAGTTAGTTTGAATAAAAAATATATATAATTATATAGTCTTATTATTCAATCTTTCATATATCCAGTTATTGTTGCTTTAGATATTTGTAATATATCTGCCAAAAACTTATGTGATATGTTCGTATTTTTCTTTATATATCGTACAAGTTTTTTCATTTCTTTTGTATTTTTACCTATCATTAAGTCATTTTCTTTTTTATATTTTCTTATTAGTTCTTTAACAAATATTTCTGTGTCTTCATAAGTATCTATAAATTCTGCCTTTGCTATTATTTTTTCATTTTTTACCTTGGGAAAATCAATCGAACAATTAATATTTTTATATACATTATCTAGCATAGTATTTGATATATAACTAGTTTGAAAATCTCTGAAATTAGAATAAAGATATTTTTCGGGACTTAAAACAATTTTTGCTCTTACAGGATTATTAAAAATATATTTTATACAATTTACTAGTTGTGTTTCACTTAATATTGGTTGACTCTTATATCGATTCCTAAAAACAATTCCTACCCTTTCATTTATATAATTATAATACATTGCAAATTTTTCGTTAATCTTTTTCATAAATAGACTCATATTATTTATATCCTCAGTATGCAACAATATATGTGCATGATTATCCATGATAGTAAAAGCAATTAGATTTATATTGAGTTCATTCGCTTCTTTTTGCAATAGTTCCATATACTTCTTTTTACATCTGTTTTCTTCAAAAATGTATTCTTTGTTTATTCCCTGTGTCATATTATGAAAAAAAGTAGTTTCCATTTGATTTCTTGCGATTCTAGACATAAATTCTCCTTTAAAATAATTTGAAATAAGATTATTTTTGACAAAAATTGAGAACTGATCTTTCAGCTAATCAGTTTTAACTTCAAATATATTATTACATTTTTTTCCATTTGTCAACTAAAATAAAAAGGACTTTATCTAATCAAATATTGCTATTTTTTAGATTTGTCCTTTTCACTTATGGTCTATTATTTAGTTTTATTTTGTTATTTCTAATTTTTTAGCCATATCACTTTTACAATGTCTGTCCCTTTCGTTCAATTTTTGAACGATTTGACACGTCCCTAACGTTCAACATCAATCTTTAAACTCTCTCCATTAATATTGGTATCTGTATATTCTCTTCCTTCTTTGTTATAGAAGATATTATTAGCCAATGTATCATGTTTGATGGTTTCTTCATATTTTTTGATAACAGCTTCTACTTTTTCATTTCCTGCTACATATAAATTGATTCTATCTAATACTTCAAATCCACTGTCTTTTCTCATGTTTTGTACTTTTGATAAGACTTCTCTTAAGACTCCTTCTTCTGCTAATTCTGGTGTGATAGTTGTGTCTAATACGACACCAATTTCTCCTTCTCCACTGAAGGCAAATCCTTCTTTTCCTTGCATGGTGACTAATAGATTTTCTGCATTTAATCCGATTTGTGTGTCATCGATTTCAATATATTCTACTCCACCATTTTTTACAGTATTTGCTAAGTCCATTTGATTTTTCTTTGCAATTGCTTCTTTGATTTTTGGTATTAGTCTACCATATTCTTTTCCTAATACTGGTAAATTTGGTTTAATTTCGAAGTTTACATATTCAGACATTTCTGCTCCTAATACAACTTCTTTCACATTTAATTCTTCTTTAACAATGTCTGCATAATATTCTGGAAGTGTATCAATTGAGATTAACATTTCTGATAATGGTTGTCTGTTTTTGATATTTACAGAGTTTCTTGCACTTCTTCCTAGTTTTACTATTCTGTATGCTAAGTCCATTTCTTTTTCTAAGTCTTTATCAATTACATTTTCATCGACTTCTGGCCATGAACATAAATGGATGCTTTCAGGTGCTGTTTTATCTAAACTAACAACTAAGTTTTGATAGATTTCTTCTGTCATAAATGGTACAAATGGTGCTGATACTTTGCATAAGTCTACTAATACTTTATATAGTGTTACATAAGCTCCAATTTTTTCATCATTTAATCCTTGATTCCAGAATCTTTCTCTGTTTCTTCTGACATACCAGTTTGATAAACTGTCTGTAAATTCTTCTATTTCTAATGCTGCTCCTGTAATGTCATAGCTATCTAACTTGTTATCAACATCTTTGATTAATGTATTTAATTTTGAAATAATCCATTTATCCATAATATTAGTAATTTTGAAATCTTTATATTTTAATGGATTAAATTGGTCTATTTCTGCATATAGCACATAGAAAGAATATACATTCCATAAAGTACTTAAAAATCCTCTTTGTGTTTCTTTTACATTGTCTAATCCTAATCTTGTTGGTAACCATGGAGCACTACATGTATAGAAATGCCATCTTGTTGCATCTGCACCAACTGTGTTTAATAATTCCATTGGGTCTACACCATTTCCTTTTGATTTAGACATTTTTTGGCCTTTTTCATCTAGAACATGACCTAAAACGATACAGTTTTCAAATGGTGTTCTATTAAATAGTGCTGTTCCAATTGCTGTTAACGTATAGAACCATCCTCTTGTTTGATCAACTGCCTCTGAAATAAATCCAGCAGGGAAATTGTTGTCAAACATTTCTTTATTTTCAAATGGGTAATGCCATTGTGCAAAAGGCATTGAACCTGAATCAAACCAACAGTCAATAACTTCTTTTGCTCTATGCATTTTCTTACCACATTTTGGACATTTCAAATATACATTATCAATATATGGTTTATGCAATTCTATATCATCTGGTACATCAATACCTTTTTCTTTTAGTTCTGCAATAGAACCAATACATTCTTGATGTCCACAATTTTCATCTTCACAAGTCCAGATTGGTAGTGGTGTTCCCCAATATCTATCTCTTGAAATTCCCCAGTCAATAACATTTTCTAGGAATTTTCCAAATCTTCCTGTTTTAATGGTTTCTGGATACCAATTTACTTTGCTATTATTTTCAACTAATTCATCTCTTAGTTTACTCATAGCAACAAACCAGCTTTCTTTTGGATAATATAAAAGCGGTGTGTCACATCTCCAGCAATGTGGATATGAGTGCATATGTTTTTCTTTGCTAAATAATTTGTTTTCTTGTTTTAGCCATTTACAAATATCTTCATTACAGTCTCTTACAAATCTTCCAGCCCATGGCTCTACTTCTTTTACAAATTTTCCTTCTTTATCTACTAGATTGATAAATGTAATACCATTTTGTTTTGCAACATAACTATCATCTTCACCATAAGCAGGTGCAATATGAACAATACCTGTACCATCTGTTAATGTTACATAGTCTCCATGAATAACTTCAAATGCTTTTCCTTCTACTTTTCCAAATGGCATTAATCTTTCATATTTTGTACCTAATAATTCTTCACCTTTAAATGTTTTTACAACATCATATGGTGTTTCTTTTAATACAGTTTCTAGTAAATCTTTTGCTAAAATATAGTTTTCATATACTGGTTCATCATCTGTTCCAATATTTGCTTTTACTTCAGCATATTCATATGATTTATTAACACATAATGCTAAGTTTGATGGTAATGTCCATGGTGTTGTTGTCCATGCTAAGATATATGTGTTATCTTTTCCAACTACTTTAAATTTTGCAACACATGTTAAATCTTTTACATCTTTATATCCTTGTGCAACTTCGTGTGATGATAAAGCTGTTCCACATCTTGGACAATATGGCATTACTTTGTGTCCTTCATAAAGTAAACCTTTTTCCCACATTTGTTTTAAAGCCCACCATACAGATTCAATATACTCATTATGATAAGTTACATATGGATCATCCATATCTACCCAGAATCCAACTTTATTTGTCATTTCTTCCCATAGATGAACATATTCAAACACACTTTCTTTACATTGTTTTACGAATTTTTCTACACCATACTCTTCTATTTGTTGTTTTCCTGAAATACCTAGTTTTTTCTCTATTTCTAGTTCTACTGGTAATCCATGTGTATCCCAGCCAGCTTTTCTGATAACTCTATATCCTTTCATGACTTTATATCTTGGAATTAAGTCTTTCATAACTCTTGTTTCAATATGTCCAACATGTGGTTTTCCATTTGCTGTTGGAGGTCCATCATAAAAGGTAAAATATCTTTTTCCTTGATTTCCATTAAGGCTTTTCTTTATGATGCCTTTGTCCTTCCACATTTTGGCAACATCATTTTCCATTCCGACAAAACCATTTTGCAATTCTACTTTTTTGTACATACAAATTCCTCCCTTTTTTAATTATATTTTTAATTTTAATTGTACTTGTTTAATTAATTTATATATCACATGGCATCCCCTGATATCATAATCTTAATAAAAGTAATATAACCTAGTTCATCATATTCAAAATATATATTACACCTTTCAAATGTATCAATATCATATATTTCACGATAATTATCATCAGTATCAACCTGTATAAGCTTACCATTTATATCATTATATTGTATTGTAACATGATGTTCATCATTATTTTTGTTGCTTTTTATTACTGTTTTAATTAAACCATTTACTTTATGTTTGTCACGTATGAAACAATATATTCTTTCTCTATCTCTATCTTGATATAAGTATTGATAAAATTTCATATTAAATTTTTGTGCTTCTTCATTTGTTATCATGTCTTCTTCAATCTGATTAATGTGTAACTTCAAAAAATTTTGGTTATTAATATACTCAATTATATTGATTACAATTAAAATTCCTAGTACTATCGCTATTATTATTAAAATTATCCATCTAACCTTCATTAATTTCATTTTCTTTTATTATTCCTTTTCTTTTGAAAATAACATTTTAATATTTATTTTCACTTTGAGCCTAAGTAACTTAAAGTTTTATATTGTTTCCTATAAATAAAAAAATCCCTAACATGCATATATTTGCATATTAGGACGAAATAGCTTTACTTTCCGCGGTACCACCTATTTTAACTAGTTAATTCTCTTTTAATTAGTTCTCTCATTTATCTTTAACGCAGATTTACGACTATACTTACTTTTATTTCAGTTTAGTAACAGTTAGGGGATAATAAATAGAGTTTACTTACCAAATTCACAGCTACCTTTGGCTCTCTTTAAGATATTATGCCATTTATCGTGTCCTGACTATTGTTTTTCTATATTATGTTCATTATTATATCATATTTTTTATATTTTTCAAGTAATTTTTGACTATTTTATGAATTTTCTAAAATGAATCTTCATACTTTAATCATCATACTTTTTGATTATATTCACGAATTTATTTGTCCATCTATTACAATTCTTTAATTTCTTCTTCAGTTAAACCTGTTATCTCGATTATATATGTAATATCTGTACCTTTTTCTTTCATTTTCTTAGCAATTTCTTTTCTATCTTGTTTTTTACCTTCTTCTATTCCTTTTCTTCTTGCTTCATACATTTCTGTATTGTAGGTTAATCTACTTCTTTCTCTAATTTCATATAGTTCTCTTTCGTATTCATCTGCACTCATTTGCGTTAATTGTTCTACTGCTTCTTTAATTTCTTCATTTTCTTTTTTACATTCTTCCATCATTTTTCTATCTCCCCCAATCACATATAACCATTTTTCTAGTAAATCTGCTACCTTTGGTTTCTTTTTCTTAAACTTTGGCAATTCTATGATATAGTATTTTACCATGTCTGTTAAATATTCTTCTTCTTTTCCATATCCCATATTGACATATCTGATTTCTTCTGTTTTCTCATATTTTAACATAGCTAAACTTAAGTATGCATTTCTTTTTACAACATTATCATTTATGATACATATCACAATTGTATCTTTTGCTTTTTGATATTTTTCTGATACTTTTATTTCTCCTGCTATTAGTTTTGCATTATATACCACTAATCTTCTTTCTAAGGCCGTTGTATTTCCTACTTGTAATTCAACATCTATAATGGTATTTTCATTTATTTCTGCTTTAATATCTAATATACTCAATTTTTCATCGATCGCTTCTTTTGGTATTTCTGGATTTTTTACTTCTATTTTTTGTATATTGATTTTTAAAATTGCTTCTAATAAACTTTTTAGAATTTTTTCATTGCCGCCCTTTCCAAAAATTCTCTTAAAAACATAATCATTTGATAATGGTAGCATATCTACTTCTTTTAATTTGTTTAAATTACTCATTTATCTTCTCCTTTCATTCTATCAAATTTCTTCTGCTTATTCAACAAACAAATCTGATTTTTCTTTATAAAAATACATTAGAAATATTTTTATTGATACTAATCTGCTTTTTTAGTTATACCATAATATAAAAATCACAATATATAGGGATTTTAAAAGATATAAAATAATAGAAGTTCATAAATAAAAAATATGAAATAAAATTAAAAAACTTTAAAAATACACAAAAATTAAGAATATGAAATTATACATTATTTATTTTATTATTAAATTATATAAACATTTTTGGAAAACAATTTTAGATAAAAATATGATTTAATTAAACTTTTTCTTATGCTGAATATTAAATGTTATGAATAAAAATATCTCTAATTATATTTCCATTATTTTACAATATAATTAGAGATTTTGCAATATATTACTATAAATTCATACATTATATTTAAAATATTTAAGAATTATCATTTATCATAGTAACATTGTAATAAATGTTATTATTTTTATAAATAGAACTAATATTGTTGCTATTGCAACAAATAGTAGCAAACAGAAAAATAATCTTTTTAAACCATCAAACTTGTTATATATTTTTATTAACAAATTGATTAATAAATACTCTAACCAAACCATAGGTATTAGTAAAATCCCCCCTATTAGCATGCCCCATCTAAAGAATCCTACTATTGCTAAACTTGCATTTTCATATGGATTTTGGTTAGAAACAATCTCTGACCATGTAGATTGCATCTTTATATATAAACATATGTCTAGAAGTACTAGTATTATTGATAAAATAATAGCTATGCTTTTTAAAACCTTTTTATTTTTCAAGTTAAATCCCCCTTAATTTATCACATATTTGACATGTAATTCCTTATATATTTCTCTATTTATTAGAAATTATAACATTGCAATAAAAAAAAGTATATATAAAAACAAAATTACTCTATACCTTTTCGATATAAAGTAATTTTAATCATCAAAATTGTTAAACTCTCAAATAGAATTTATATATAATTACACACCAACAGTTGAGAAACCATTATCTACATGAATAATTTCTCCTGTGATTGCATTTGACATATCACTAAATAAAAATGCTGTAGCATTTCCAACTTGATTGATAGTAACATTTTTATGTAATGGTGCTCTTTCTTCAACAATGTCTAATATTGAACCAAAATCTTTGATTCCTTTTGCAGATAATGTTTTGATTGGTCCAGCTGAAATTCCATTAATTCTATATCCATCTTTTCCTAAATCTCTTGCCAAATATCTGATACTTGCTTCTAATGCTGCTTTTGCAACACCCATAACATTATATCCTTCAATTGCTTTTTCAGAACCATAATATGTATATGCAACAATGCTTGCTCCTTCATTTAACATTTCTTTTTCTCTTGCCATTCTAACAATAGCAACTAATGAATAAGCACTTACATCTTGTGCATGTGCATAACCATCTCTTGATGTTAAAATGAAATCATTTCTTAAATCTTCTGTATTGGCATGTGCAATGGCATGTAATAATCCATCTATTTTTCCATGGTCTTTTTTGATTTCTTCTAAGCATTTGTCTATGTCTTCATCTTTACTTACATCATTACATTCATAAACACTTACCCTTTCCATATCTTTTACTAAGTCTTTTACTTTCTCTACACTATCACCTGAACAAGTACAAATAACCTCTGCTCCTTGTTCATAAGCTGATTGTGCTGCTCCCCATGCAATACTCCATTTGTTTCTTACTCCCATAATAACTACTTTTTTACCTTCTAATAACATTTTAAATTCCTCCTTGAACTTTAGGGATATCCCTTTATAATTTATTTATTTTTAACAAGTATTATCTTTATTCTAACACATTGTCCTAAATTTTTCATATCTATTTTCTACTAATTCTTTTTTAGATAATGTGCTTAATTCTTTTAAACTCTTTTTAATGTATAACTTTAATTCTTTTATCACCATGTCAATGTCTTCTCCAGCTCCACCTTCTGGCTCTTTTATGATTTTATCAATAATCCCAAAATCTTTTAAATCTTTAGCAGTAGCTTTCATATCTTCTGCTGCTTCTTTTGCCTTAGTTGAATCTTTATATAAGATACTTGCAAATCCTTCTGGAGATAAGATTGAATATACTGCATTTTCTAACATGGCAATTCTATCTCCAACAGCAATTGCCAATGCACCACCACTAGAACCTTCTCCAATAACAATACAAATAATTGGTACTTCTAGTTTTGACATTTCAAATAAATTTCTAGCAATCGCTTCTCCTTGTCCTCTCTCTTCTGCTCCCATTCCAGGATATGCACCAGGTGTATCAATAAAAGTAATAATTGGTCTATTAAACTTTTCGGCTTGTTTCATTAATCGTAATGCCTTTCTATATCCTTCTGGATTTGGCATTCCGAAATTTCTTTCCATATTTTCTTTTGCTTTTTTTCCTTTTTGTTCTCCTATTACGGTGACTGGCATACCATCAAATGTTGCAATTCCTCCGACAATTGCTTTATCATCTCCAAAATTTCTGTCACCATGTAATTCCATAAAGTCATCAAATAGTCCATGGATATAATCTAATGCTTTTGGTCTATCCATTTTTCTTGCAAGCATTACCCTATCCCATGCTGTTATTTTTGCCATTCTTCTCCCTCCTTAGTCGCCAAAATGGGCGTGTCTTTTTGGCAACCCTCTTTTTATCTATATTCACTTTATTCCTTTATATTTTTCATTTTAGTTGTCAAAGTGGAACGTCCCATTTGACAACTTCTATTATGCTTTATGTAATCTGATTAATTTTGCAATTGTTGATTTCATATCTTTTCTTTCTACTATTTTATCAATAAATCCATGTTCTAGCAAAAATTCTGAACTTTGGAATCCTTCTGGTAATTTTTGATTAATCGTTTGTTCTATAACTCTTGGTCCTGCAAATCCAATTAATGCATGTGGTTCTGCTAAAATAATATCTCCTAAACTTGCAAAACTTGCCGTTACCCCTCCTGTTGTTGGGTCTGTTAATACAGAGATATATAATTGTCCTGCTTTATCTAATTTTGTAAGTGCACTTGATGTTTTTGCCATTTGCATTAAAGATATCATTCCTTCTTGCATTCTGGCACCACCTGATACACAAAATATGACCAGTGGTAGTTTCTTTTTAGCAGCTGTTTCAATTGCCAATGTGATTCTTTCTCCTACTACTGAACCCATACTTCCCATTAAAAAGTTTCCATCCATGACAGCAAGAACTGCTTTTTCTCCTTCTATTTCACATATACCACATTTCACAGCTTCTTCTATTTTTGTTTTTTCCTTTAACATTTCTACTTTTTTCATATATCCCTTAAAATTTAATGGATCTTTTGTAACAATTTCTTCACCAATTTCTTTAAATGTTCCTTCATCTGCAATTTGTTTAATTCTTCTTCTTGATGATAATCTAAAATGTTTTCCACAGTTTGGACATACACTCAAATTTTGATGTAAATCATCTTTATAGATGATTTCTTTACATTTATCACATTTTACCCATTTTCCTATCATCATGTCTGAAGCTTTTTCATTTTTTACTCTTTTTTCTTCCTTTTCGTTTACTTTTTTTACTTTGTCGATTACCAAGGCATTTCCCTCCTTTTATATCTTTGTTATTATATATGTATTTTCAATTTATTTCAACTAGGATAAGTAGTCAAAATTTTTTATTCTTCACATATTACCATCCAATGCTAAGTATATATTTATTATAAGGTGTAAAAAAAATAATAAATGTATACTTAGCATTGGAGGATATAGTAAACCAAAATAAAAGAAAATTAGCAAAATGAGTTGAATTGCTAATTTCTTTTTGTGTTACATATTAAATTCTTTTTTAATAAAAGAAGTGTCATAATTGTTTGTTTTAAAGTTTTCATTTCCTAATATTTTTAATAAAAAGTCTATATTTGTTGTAATTCCTTCTACGACAAATTCTGCTACCGCACTTTTCATTTTGGCTATAGATTCTTCTCTATTTTTTCCATGAACAATTAATTTTGCAAGCATAGAATCATATGTAGGTGGAACTGTATATCCACTATATATAGCAGTATCTACTCTTACACCATTTCCTCCCGGAATATGTAATCCTGTTATCGTTCCTGGACATGGCATAAAGTTTTTATCTGGATTTTCTGCATTAATTCTTACTTCCATAGAATGTCCATCAAATTTGATATCTTCTTGTTTATATGTTAATTCTTCTCCACCTGCAATTTTGATTTGTTCTTTTATGATATCTACTCCTGTTACCATTTCTGTTACAGGGTGTTCTACTTGTACTCTTGTATTCATCTCCATAAAATAGAAATCTTTATTTTTGTCAACTAAAAATTCAATAGTTCCCGCATTAGAATATCCAATTTCTTTCACTGCTTTTACTGCTACTTCTCCCATTTTCTTTCTAGTTTCTTCATCTAATATACCACTTGGTGTTTCTTCTAATACTTTTTGATTTCTTCTTTGAACAGAACAATCTCTTTCTCCTAAATGAATACAGTTTCCATGTTCATCTGCTAATATTTGAATTTCCACATGTCTTGGATTTTCTACAAACTTTTCTAAGTATAAACTATCATCATTAAAAGATACTTTTGCTTCTTGTTTAACAATGTCATATTCTTTTTCTAGTTCTTCTTTAGAATATGCAATTCGAATACCTCTTCCGCCACCACCTGCTGATGCTTTTAACATAACAGGATATTTGATTTGTTCTGCTAAGTTAATTGCTTGTTCTTTTGAATAGATTAATCCATCTGAACCAGGTACAACTGGGACTCCTGCTCTTTTCATAGTTTCTTTTGCTCTTGATTTGTTTCCCAACAATTCAATTAATTTATAGTCTGGTCCAATAAATTTAATTCCTGTTTCTTGACAAATTTTTGCAAAATTTGGATTTTCAGATAAGAATCCAAATCCTGGATGAATACTATCTGCTCCAGTTAAACATGCTGCTTCTAATATGGCTTTTACATTCAAATAACTTTTATTAGATGGTGCTGGTCCTACACAGATGGCTTCATCTGCTAATTGCACATGTAATGCATTTTTATCTGCTTCTGAATAAATGGCTACTGTTCTAATCCCCATTTCTCTACATGCTCTTATAATTCTGACTGCAATTTCCCCTCTATTAGCAATTAATACTTTTTTTAACATCAAAATTCCCCCTACGAAAGATAAATTTATTCTTATATTTTCTTCATTCTCTAAACTAATTTCGCTTCTTAGGAAAAGCGATTTTCCTATTCAATAAAAAGACAGTTTATATACTGTCTTTTATACTCTTAATATTATATATTTTTTTTCTATTTTTTTCAAGCTAGTACAGGTGGTCAAAATTTGAATGACGTTAAATGTCAATACAATTCATATTCTTTTTGTGCAATAATTATTTTACACATTTGTTCAAGGTGATATTATATTTTTATTTTGTAGATATATGTATATTTTCAATTTCAGCATTTAATTCTCTAGATATGATATTTTGTATTTGTGCTACCTCTTCTTGTTGTAGCTGTTCTACTCCAATAATCACACTAATACTATCTCCATTTACAAAAACAATATTATTTGTAAATCCCTTTGTACTAATTAAATTTTCACATATCATAATACTATTTTTTATATCATTAATCTTTTTAATTTCTTCTGTTGCACTTTGTTTTTGTGTTTCCAAGCTATTACTACTATTTAATACTTTTTCATAACTTTCTATCATTTGTGAATACATCGTATCTCTTTCTAATTTTGATTTTGTAAAATATTCATCTGTTGTGACAGTTGTACTTGTTTGGGTTGTTGTATTGTTTTCTGATGTATTTGTGTTTTGTGCTATATCCTTATTTGTTTCTTCAGTTGTAGTTCCATTGGTATTACTTGTATTTTCGGTTTCGTTTACAGTTGTATTTTCTGTTACTTCATTTTCATTAACCGCCTCACTATTTACTAATGTAGCATCTCCAATATCGGCAATTTGCATATCATCATTTGCTTCCATTTCCATTGCTGTTTGTGTAGATACTTGTTCTGCTGTATTGGTAGTATAATTTAAATATCCCGCAGTTACTAACATTAAAGCAATTACATAAATGATTACTTGATTTTTCTTTAATAAGCCTTTCATTATTTTCATAGGTTACCTTCCTTTCATTTTTTCTGTAATTTCGTCCGTCCCCAAAATCCCTCGAATCTCTCCCAAAAATCTCTCGAATCTGTCCATAAAATTCCTCAAAATGTCCCAAACAGAAACGTCCCCAATGGGACATTAATTCATTTCAAACACTTGAATTTTATGGGTTGCTAAACCTGTTACTGCTTCTACTGCTTGTATGATACTTGTTTTTACTTCTGCACTTTCTGCTCCTTTGGCAGTAATAATAGCTCCTTCTATTTGAGGTTCTACTACTTTTTGTGTAATAACTTTTTTCTCTCCATCGCTTTCTTCATAAATAATTTCTTTTTGTGAATCCGTTTCTTCTATTGTTCTTGTTCCTCCTGATGTATCTGTTTCTTCTGTATTACTGGTTTGTGTGCTTTCATTATACATAGGAATAATTTCATTTGATTCTGAATAATTAATAAATACTTTTACTTCTCCTACTCCTTGAATTTTTGATAAAATTTCTTCTAATTTTATTTCTAATTGATTAGAGGTATTACTTGATACTTCTAGCGAAGATGTGTCACTACTTGCTAATTGTTTTGAAGTATCATTTTGTACTCCCTTATCATTACTGCTATCTTTGTCTCCATTCCATATAATATTGATAATAACAATGGTAACAATTAATATGACAACAAAAAATACCAAATTTTCTATTTTCTTTTTATTATTTTTATTCCCTTCTTCTGGATTAATCAACCCTTTTAATTTATCTTTAAACATGTTTCCTCAACTCCATATTCTTCTTTCAAGAATTTTTTTATCTTTTGAATATCACTATTATTTATATTTTGTGTATTCTCTTCTTGTTCCTTTTCTGTTTTATTTATTTTTCCCACAGTTGTATTGACTGGTTTTATCTTTTGAATTTCTTTTACAAGTTTATCTTCAATTGTTTCTGATTGCTCTGTTCCATCTCCTTGTTGGTCATTTTTTTGTTCTTCGTTTTTTTCAACTGTTAAGACGATTTCTTCTATATAATTTTCTTCATTTTTACTAGATAATGTTGCATACACATTACATGTCACCACTTGATACCCTAAATCCTCTATTTTTTCAGTGATATCTTTTTCTAATTCTTCTATATAAATTTCTTCTATTCGACTATCCACAGAACTTTGTTCTTCATTTGTTTGATTTGTTGTATAATTACCAATATATTCATTAAAATCATAAGAACTTACATCTAATATATCTTTATTCTTAACAAATGGTGATATGATATTAAAAATAATATATATGCCAAATACCATTCTTACATATTTCTTTGTTTTATTATTGGGCAATAGCATTTCTAAAATAGATATAACAATAATGGCTAGTCCTAAACTTTTTGCCCAACTACTTAAAAACTCTATCATAACTTCCCCTATCTATACATCATTCCTGTATTGGATATCTTAACGACTAAAGCTGTACCAACAATTAACATAACCGATACAGAACATAAAATTGCTAAAAAGATTTTATACACATCTCCTATTTGGTCTAATAAACTCGTAATATTTTTATCTGCTATTGGTTCACAGATTGCCGACATTAGCTTATATGCAATTGTAAAGATTCCTAATTTTAAGATTGGTATGATGCAAATTCCTATCACAATAATAATTCCAATAACCCCTACTACATTTTTTAAAATAATTCCACAACCTAAAACTGTATCAACTGCATCTCCTAGAATTTTTCCTACTACAGGTATTGCTGAACTAACAACTGCTTTTGTTGTTTTAGCAGTAATCCCATCCACACTACTAGAAAGTGTACCTTCTAACGAAATAACTGCTACAAAAATGGTAAGAATAATTCCAAAAAACCACACAACTCCTGATTTTAAGAAATTTGATAATTTATCTATTTGCACATTATTTGAAATTTTAGATATCACAATTAAACTCGTGAAAATTAATACAATTGGAATAATTAGGGTTTGTATAATATTTCCTATAAAATTGATTAAGAATAATATAATTGGCTCTAGTACGCCACTTGTTGTAATACTTCCTGTATATATCATTAACGAGATAAGTAAAGGAATTAATATATTCACAAATCCTATTAAATTATTACAAGTATCTTTTACAACTTGCACAATGTCTGAAAAATTCATCATAACAATCGTAACAATTAATATGTATTGAACATAGTAAATTAGTTTTGAAATCGTATCATTTTCTAAACTTTCACTTACAGATTTTAATATACTATGTATAACCACAATTGCTAATACACTTCCTAATACCGTAAAACCATCTACCAGTTCTCCTCCTAATAAACTAAGTACTTTTTTTAATAATGTTTGATTATCCACTTCTCCTTTTATCGCATTTTCTAGAATTTCATTCATATCCATATCTTCAAAAAATTCACCTGAGTATTCGTCTGCTTGTTCGATAAATTCACTAATTCCAAATTCTTCTTGTTGTTCTTCTAATGTTTCTTCTTCATTTGCGCTTGAGATTGGCATCATGAAATTAAAAAAGATAATCACAGATATCAAAATATATATAATCTTTTTCATTTTGCCTCCTTATCTTTTGTAGAATTTGTGTGTTTCATTAGTATTCAAGGCAAAATTTGCAATATAATTTCTAATAAACTAGATATGATAGGTATGGACATAGAAATAATAATGATTTTACTTCCTAGCTCTATTTTACTAGCAATCGCTCCTTCTCCTGAATCTTTACATATACTAACTGCAAATTCTGAAAGAAAAGCAATTCCTGTTATTTTAATTAGTAATGATAAAAATTGACTATTGATATTGGCTTTTCCTGCTATTGATTGTATTAGATTTATAATTCCTGTTAATTGATCTGTTAATAAGAGTAATATAAGAGCTCCTGCTAATAAACTGATATATATTGCAAATTCTGGTTTGTATTGTTTTAACAATATAATGATAATCAATGCAATTAATCCAATTCCTATAATTCTAATAATCTCCATCAGCATATTCCTTTTATTCTCAAAATTTACAAATCAAATATGGTTCTTACTGTATCAAATAAATCACTAATTTCTCTTATTACCATAGTCAGAACAATAATTAATCCTGCTAAAGTAGTCATCATCGCTTGATCTTCTCTTCCTGCTCTTACCAGTACTTGATGTAAAACAGCAACTAATATACCAATTGCTGCTATTCTAAATAACAAATTGATATCCATTATCTTCTTCTCCTTTTTTTCTAAATTAAAATAATGACAATTGCTAGTCCTATTGTCGTTCCAAGCTTACGATACAATTTTTCATTTTTATTTTTTTCTTGCTGAGCCTCTTTGATTTGTTTTTCTAAAAAATTTTCTGTAATTTCTATTTGACTAATTTGTCCTTCTACATCTGTTTGTCCTAACATTTTAGAAAGCATTAATAATACATGTAAATCTTCATTGGTAAGATTTGTTTCGCTTGTTTGTACTGCCTTTTCCCATGCTTCTCCTGCACAAAAATCTTGCATATTTTTTCCAGCTTTTTCAAATATTTGTCCTATATTTTCTTGTGCATTACTTGCGATTTCTCTAAATATTTCTGGAATGGGTTCATATGTAAATCTAATTTTGGATTTAAAAACATTTAGGATATTTTTTATTTCTTCTAATTCTTCTAATCGATAAGAATATTTTTTGGCTATAAATCTTCCAATTAAACTTGATGCTATAAATACTAATAACAACATAAAATATTTAATTATTTGCATATCCTTACACCTTGTCCTTTTATTTAAATTTATTTTTCTTTATATTATATGCATGTACTTTTTCTTCTAGAACAATAGCGGGATTTTTTTAATATTTTCTCTGTTTTTAACATTTTAAAGCCCGCGTTATTGTTCGTGCACCAAATTTTACATAAGTAAAATTTGTGTGCAACCGTTGGAGCGAAGCGACTTTTATACAATAGGAAAGTATAACTTTCCTATTGTATAACTATATAAAAATGATTTTCTCAATAATTTTTTCATCTATTAATTTTTTTATGTATTGATTGCTATGCACATCTTCTATACTTTTTCCATGCATGGTAAATATCCCTTTTACACCAGATAACATAGCTTCTTTTATTGCTTGTATATCTTCACTTCCTCCAATTTCATCACAAGCAATAATTTCTGGTGCCATTGTTCTAATTAATATTTTGATGCCTTTTGCTTTTGACACATTATCAATAATATCTGTTCTAATACCAACGTCATTTTGTGGAATACCCCTATACATAGCTGCAATTTCTCCTCTTTCGTCAACTACCCCACAAGTTTTTCCTTTAAAATTTATCCCATTAACACCATTACTCAAATTTCTAATTAAATCCCTTAAAATTGTTGTTTTTCCTTTTCCTGGTGGTGAAACGATTAATGTATTAAATATAGTTTGATTTTTGATATCGATAACTTGTCCGATAATTCGATTACTGCAATTTGGAACTTCTCTGGCAATTCTAAAATTCAAACTGGTTATATATTTCATATTAATAATTTCTCCATTTTCTACGACTGCTGTTCCTGTTATACCTACTCTATGTCCTCCTCTTATCGTAATATATCCTTCACATAATTGCTTTTTATATGCATAAATAGAATTTTCACATAATCTCTCTACAATCTGTAATATTTCATTTTGTGTAATTTTATATTCTACAATTAATTCTTTATCTCTAAGCTTCAAAACTAATGGTCTATCAATTCTAATTCTGATTTCTTGTAATTCATCTTTTATTTTATTATTAGAAATGATTGTATTATATAGAATATTGGATAAATTCATCGGAAAAAACTTAACAATTTCTAAAAGCTTTTCCATTTTTTCTCCCTCTTTCCATCTGGTTAGAAAATTTCTATCCCATGTATACCTTTTTCCCAGATGTTTTTCTATAATCTTTATAATATTATATATATTCTATTGTAGTAGATTTATTACTATATTTTTCTCATTTAACCATATTTATTTAAGTATCAAAAATACATAATAATTTGTCGATGCAAAAAAAATTGCACAGGATTTTTTCTGTGCAATTTTTTTTAATATTCAAACATAATTTTTAACATTATTCTTCCTCATCTTTGTTAGAAGTTTCTTCTTGATTTTCATCTTTTATTTCTGATTTCTTATCTTCTTCTCTCAAAATGACATCATATTCAAAAACATTAAAAGTCTTTACATTTACTTTAGAAAAATCATCTTTCTCATCTTCTATTTCTGTCATTTTAAATGATGTTCTATTAATCAATTTTAAATCTACTTTTGATAAATCTACTAATATTTTACTTGATATATCTTGTCCAATTGGTAATGTTTTATTTTGATTATCATAAAAAATGATATTTGTATAACTAATTCCGTTCATTCCTCTTTTTATATTGACCTTACATAAGTTAAATTTAGTTACATTTTCTTTAATATTTTCATTAATTTCATTTTCAGGATTAATATTAAAGATATTAATATTTTTAGGATCTATCTTTTCATTATCTAATATTTTATATACTGGCAAATCATCAATAATAACTACTTTATCTAATGCCTTTTTTATATTATCCACAACTGTTTCTAAAGCCAATTTATATCCTATCTGTTTTGTATTTTTATTAATTTCTAAAATATTAAATTTATCTTTTGCAATTTCTCTGTGATTTTTATTAGCAATTTTTGAAACTTTTGTAGCATCTTGAGACATTCCACCAAATATATCAAATTCCTCTATTTCATGTAATACATTTTCTTCTTGTGCTTCTTTTTTCAATTCTTTTAAATTATTTTCAATTTCTTTCGGTAATACTTCATTATTTTTTACTTTATTTAATAATGGTAATATATTAGTGGTTGTTAAATAGATACTATCTGTTTCACTTTTCGTTAAAGCTTTTCTTTCTACCTGATCCATCGTTTTTCCAAAATCTTCTAAATCTTGATGATAGTCAAATACTTTCGTTACTTTTTTAATGATATTGACTTCTTCCTGTTCTCCTTCAGCTAAAGAAGCTACTTCATCTTTGTTACTATATTTCCAAAATTCGAATATACTTCTTTTATGATTATCGATTTCTTGTATAAAATTTGTTGCATTCTCTATCTTCTTTTGCATATTTTTATTTTTTAATTTTAGAGCATTCACATCCATTAATATGTTTTTTAATTCTGTTTCATCTAATTCATATGCTTTATATAATTCTACTAATTCTTCAATTGTATAATTTTCTTTTTTATTTGCAAAAGTTTTCTTTTTTGTTTTTTCTTGTTTATCCTTATTTTCAGTTTTATTAACGACTTCCTCTTTTTCTTCTATCATATTTTCCTTAATCGTATTTTTCTTATTCTTTTTACTATATTTAAAATAGTATTTGAATTTACCAAAAAAGGTTTTTTTGCATTCTAGAAAAGTAGATATTTGTTTTTCTTTTGCCAAATATTCTATCTCTTGAGAAGCAGCAATAATTTTTAAATTATCTAATTTTGTTTTGTTTTCTTTTAATAATTCACCAATTAATTCTTGTTTTTCTATTCCTACTTTATACTCATCATTTATCCATTCTGCAATATTTTCATATTCGATTTTATAATCATTATTATAGAATTCTAGCTCTCCACCTTTTGTGATATTAGTTGTAAATTCAAAATAATGTGGCAATTCTGTCTGTAAGATAAACATCGCTTTTAATAACTTATAAAATTGAGTTGCTTCTATTAAACTACTAATTTTAATTTTGTATGGACTTCTGATTTTTCCATATACTTCTGTTTCTCCTACAATATGAATCGATAGGTTTTCACTTTTATCATATACTTCATAAATCAATGGCCAATCTTTTGTAAATAACCATAGATAATTTTCTAAATCTTCAAATTCTGCTCTTTTATAATATGTATTACTATAGGTAACATTTCGAATTGGTACAAATATTTTTCCTGTTTTTCTTTTTTCTAGTTGTTTTTTTAATAAAAAGAAAAATGTTGAATAATCTGTATCTTCTGTTGGAACTAACATAAAATATTGGTCTGAATCTTCTGCATAATAAATCTGCCATAAATAATTTCTTTCAAATTTTACTTTGAATGGAATTTTTCTATTTAATTTTGTTTGTTCTTCTTGTATTTTTTCTACTTCTTCTATTCTTAGTTCTTTTAACATTCGTAAAAAAGTGGTATGTTTCATAAAATTTCTTTCATCTTCATTGTCTAAATATTGTGATATTGGACTTGATTTTTTATATTTTTCTTGTATATCATCTAATCGATTAGTTGGTGTTAATAAAATTTGTATATCTTTAATTGGTATATAACGATATTGCCTATATTGTTTTTCATCATAGGCTTTAGGGATTCTAAATTTTAAAGGCTCATAATTCTCAAATTGATTTTTGGCATCCTCTAGATTTAATCCCAAGTAGTCTAATTTTTCTTTAATTTCATCTATTTTTTCTCCTGATTTCCTTGGCAAAACAATTCTCCTCTCTGCTTTGTATTGATTCATTTTTTATTTGTGCATCATTGCAAAACAATTTTGCACTATGTGCATAGAAATCTTCCATTTCGTTAATACACACCTACTTTATAATTTCATAAAAATTCTTAAATTCATATCCTTGCCCTTTTAAATAATCAATGATAGTAGGCAAAGCTTCCACTGTCACTGTTTTAGCTTGTGCATCATGCATTAAGATTACGACACTTTGCTTATCTCCAACAGTTTCTTGTATTCTCTGTACTTCATATTCAATAGTAGGACTGGTTGTTTCAGAATCCCCATTTAATGCATTCCAGTCAACATGCACAATATCATTCTGTAAAAGTAAATCATTTGCTTGATTTTTTATATCTGCATATTTTCCTCCTACTAATCCTCCTGGAAATCTAAACAAATGTGAATTATATTCTTGTTCTCCAATAGCATCTCTTACTACTTGATTGCATCTGTTGTATTCGTCTAGTACAGCTTGTGGTGATTGATATATGGTCTCATATACATGTGAATATCCATGGTTTGCAATAAAATGTCCTTCATCATACATTCTTTTTACCATTTCTGGATTTTTTTCAACATTAGAACCTAATACAAAAAAAGTTGCTTTAATCCCTCTTTCATTTAATATATCTAGTATTTGATTCGTATTACTAGATGGTCCATCATCAAATGTCAAAAAAGCTCGCTTAGTATCTGAACTATATATATGCTTAATAAATTCTTTTCCTTCTTCTGTTAGTTTTGGTAATTTTTCCTGTCTTTTTCTCTCTAGCTCTTCCTGTTCTTTTATAATTGCTTCTTGGTATTGTTGATAGGCTAGTTTATATTCTGCATTTGCTTTCATGTTTTCAATACAATTTATCCATGTAACGACAATACCTACAACCATTAGTATCATGATAACTATCATCAATGATTTTTCTTTTGTGGTAAATCTAAATTTTGTAGGCACCAAAGACATATTCTTTTCTTCCTTCATTTTTTATTCCTTATTATTTTTTAGTATTATTTCTATTTTTCCGTTTATATTATATACTATTTTATTAAAAATTCATATAGATATATAAAAAAATTTGTCCTTTTGGGGACGTTTCTGTTTGGGACATTTTGAGGGATTTGGGGGACGGACTCAATTTTCCCTTTTTTTAGTTGAAAAATATAAAAATATATAATATAAAACCTTTACACGATTTTGTATAAGCTAAATTTTCACAGAAATTCTAAAAGAAAAAAATGAGCCTCTTTCATTCAGGCTCAATCAAGTGATATATCAATTTCATATTCGCCATATTATGCAAAATGAATATATCACTTGATTGCCCATGAACATTCCTCATTTTTTTCTTTAAAAATTTCTAATTTCAAATTTAGATACGCAAAATCGTTACATTCTTTTATATTATATATTTTTTAAGTACCTTAAATTTTAAAAAGGGAAAATTGGGTCCGTCCCCCAAATCCCCCAAAATGTCCCAAACAGAAACGTCCCCAATTGGACATTATTTTTTCATAACAGATTTTAAGTATTCTACTTCTTCTTCTACTTTTAATCGCATGAAAATTGGTTCTCCTTTTTCAATTACTTTGATATCTTTTAACGTGTCATAAGCATATATGTCATCCCATCTAATTTTATCTACATCTGTTATACCAATTTGCTTTAACATATTATTGGCTGTGTCTGTCATGAATGGTTTGATTAAAATTGCAATTTTTCTTAAATTTTCAATTAGATGGTACATTGCAGATTTTAATTCTTCTGTTTTTTCTTCTTTTGCTAAAGCCCAAGGCATGGTTTCGTCTATATATTTGTTAGTTCTTGCAATCAAATCCCATATTTCTTGTAATGCATTTGCAATTTCATATTCATTTAGTTTTTCTTCAAACTTTTTAATTTTTTCTGTTGCATAGTCTTCTAATTCTTTATCTACTGCATTTGGAGTTCCATTATATTCTGGAACCTTTCCTTCAAAATATTTATTTACCATTGATACAGTTCTATTTAATAAATTACTTAAATCATTACATAAATCAAAGTTATATCTTTCTACAAATGCTTCTGGTGAAAAGATTCCATCTTGACCTACTGGCATTTCTCTAAGTAGGAAATATCTAGTTGGGTCTAATCCATATCTATCAATTAAAGTTTCTGGATAAATGACATTTCCTTTTGATTTAGACATTTTTCCATCTTTCATCATAATCCAGTTGTGTACTAAAATAGTTTTTGGTAATGGTAAGTCTAATGCCATTAAGAATATTGGCCAATAAATTAAATGGAATCTAGCAATATCTTTTCCTACAATTTGTAAATCTGCTGGCCAATATTTTTTGAATAATGTATCATCATCAGACATGTATCCTAATGCTGTTAAATAGTTGGTTAAGGCATCCACCCATACATAAATCACATGTTTTGGGTCTTTTAATACTTTAATTCCCCAATCAAAACTGGTTCTAGTAACACATAAATCCTCCAATCCTGGTTTAATAAAGTTATTTATCATTTCATTTTTTCGAAATGCTGGCTTAATAAAATCAGGATGTTCATCATAATATTTCACTAGCTTATCAACATATTTTTTCATGTTAAAGAAGTATGCTTCTTCTTTCATTAATTTTACTTCTCTACCACAGTCTGGGCATTTTCCATCTACTAATTGGGTTTCTGTAAAATAGGTCTCACATGGTACGCAATACCAACCTTCATATTCTCCTTTATAGATGTCTCCTTGTTCCATAAATCTGTCAAATATTTTTTGAACAATTTTGGTATGCCTTTCTTCTGTTGTTTGAATGAAATCATCATATTGGACTCCCATTTTTGCCCATAATTCTTTTGCTTGTTCAGCCATTTCATCTACATATTCTTTTGGTTCTTTACCATTTTTTTCAGCTATTCCTTGAATTTTTTGACCATGCTCATCTGTTCCTGTAAGCATATATGCATCTTCACCTTTTAGTTGGTGATATGTTTTCATAGCATCTGCTAATACGGTTGTATAGGCTGTTCCTATATGAAATTTTCCACTTGGATAATAGATTGGTGTTGTTACATAAAATTTATTGTTCAAATTTTTCATCTCCCTTATTTTTTTCTAATACATGCAATTTAAATTTTATTTTCATTTTTGCATACTTTTTACTTTTATTCTTTACAAAATTTACAAATATATTATCATAAATTTAGGAAAAAGTCTATATTGGTTACATAAAAATATGATGTGCCCACTTTTACACATCATATTTCTTATCTTTTTATGACTTTATCATTATATTATTTACAATATTTCTTTAATACTAGCAGTGTATCTGTTATAGTATTATCTACATCTATTCCTATATTCATTTTTCTTTCCTTTAATAATTAGTTTTGTTAAGGGAAATTAATTTCTAATTGATGAATTATATCCTTTCTTAAAGCACAACGTTTATGCTGTGTTTTAAAGATTTCAAAACATTCATTACAATTAACACATATGCTTTCTTCATCATTTTTTAATTTTTGAACAAAATTTTCATCTGCTATAAAAGGACGGCTCATAGAAATAAAATCAATCCCTTTTTCTAAAGCATTATTCATCTGATTTACATTTCTAAAACCTCCAACTAAAATTATTGGGACATTCACTTTATTTCTTATCTTTAATGCATTTTCTAAAAAATATGGTGTTGGCTGATTTAACTTTTTAAAATTATTCCCACTGATTTCAATAGCATCTATTCCATCCATTTCTAACCATTTACATACTTCAATCTGTTGATTAATAAAATCACGATCTTCATTTTTTGATATGGTATCAATTTTAGCAATAATAGCAAAGTTTTATTTTATACTATTAGTTGCTTCTGTTAATATTTCATGAATAATTCGATAACGGTTATTTGCAGTTCCACCATAATTATCTGTACGTTTATTATAAAATGGATCTAAAAATTCACTCAGTAAGTATCCATGAGCCATGTGTAATTGAACTCCATCAAATCCAACTCTTTGTAGGAGTTCAATTGTTTTCACATAACTTCTAACACATTCTTTAATCTCCTCTATTGAAAGAGCCTTCGTATTATCTGTTTCACTTGGTGTTTTAGCGACTTGACCTTCTATTTTACTTCCATGATGACCTGGATAAGAAATTTGAGCAATTATTTTTGACCCATAATCATGCACTGTATTAGTTAATAACTTTAGTTTTTCTTTATTTCTACTATCATTCACACAAATATGAGTGACATCAGCTCTTTGATTTTTATCAATCGCCATATGTGAAGTAATTATTAATCCTACTCCACTCTTTGCCAAATCATGATAGACTTTTATATAATCATCCGTTATACAACCATCAATTGTTCCCAAATGTTCATTTGTTGCAGAACGTACAATTCTATTTTTTAATTCTATGTCCTTTATTTTATCTTTTTGCCATATATCTTTCATTCAAATCCCTTTCTTTTATTTTAAATTTATATTTTCTCCTAATTTTATCCCTCTAGTTTCTATTATATTAAATATAAACTCCCTTATTAGAATTTCATATCATTAGCTATCTTCTTCGTTTATATCAATGTGTAAATTCAAATCTTCCTCTGTTGGCAATGCTTCTATTATTTCTTTTGGTAATATTTCAAAAGAAGATACACCTATTGGATTTTCGACACTATTTAATGAATATTCAACTGTTAATCTATTCTTTCCTTTGCATAGTATTAATCCTATTGTGTCATTATCTTTATCTGTTTTTAATATGTTATTTACAGCATTTATATAAAAGTTCATTTTTCCTGCATACTCTGGTTTAAATTCTCCTATTTTCAATTCAATTACTACATAACATCTTAACTTTAAATGATAAAATAACATATCTATAAAATAGTCTGTATTATCTACTGTTATTTTATATTGATTTCCTACAAAACTAAATCCTTTCCCTAGTTCAATCAAAGTATCTTTAATTCTTTCAACTAAAGCGTCTTCAAGTTCCGTTTCCATATATTTTTCTTTTAATAATGGTAAATTAAATATATATGGGTCTTTTTGCATATTATTTGCTAAATCACTTAACGGAGGAATCAATTTCTCTTTGAAGTTATTATCCTTAATTTGCTTTCCTTGTCTTTCATACAATTTTGTATCAATTTGAACTGCCAAAACATCAACAGACCAGCCATTTTCCACACATTTTTCCATATACCATAATCTTTCATCTGTATCTTTTATTTTATCTAAAATAAGCATATTGTGCGACCATGGAATTTGTGCAGATGCTATCTGCACTTTTTCATCTGTACTTAATTCCTTATAAAACTTTTTCATATTTTTTATATTTCTTACTGAAAAACCCTTTATGTTTGGAAATTCAACTTTCATTGCAATACTTAAATTTTCTATAAATTTATTACCCCAAGAAGATTTTTCATATACTAATTTTCCCACATAATAATATAAATCTATTAGCCTTTTATTCGCATCGCTCATTATTAATGTTTGTGTTTTGTAAATTTCACTTTTTATGCTTTCTACAATTTGTTTAAAATCTTTTTCTAACATTTTATTTTCTATACTGCTTATTTTAATTATATAAAATTTCGTTTTTATGTAACTATCCTTATTCAAATAAAGTTCTAATCATTTTGATTAAATAATGACTTCCTCCTTCAGTGTTATCTTGAATATTTTCTACCATACTAATGACTAATATGTCATTCTCTCCTTGGTCTGTTGTAAAACAATCAAACCATCCTAATGTTCCACTTTCATTATCTTCTTTATCTGTTTTTAATTCTGCTGTTCCTGTCTTTCCTGCAATAGTTACACCATTAACTTTCATATCATTTGCTGAGCCACGTTCAACTACTTGAATTAAATCTTCTTTTATCGTATTTGCTGCCTCTTCTGAGAAAGCATCTTCTATTAAAATCTCTGGTGTTTTATCTTCTTTGTATTCAATGTATGGTTTTACCATATCTCCATTGTTATAGAAACCTGAATAAATAGATGCCATGTGAATTGGGTTGATTAATAAGTTTCCTTGACCAAATCCAGTATCTGCCAATTTTCCTTCTGAATTGATTCCATCTTCATTTGCATATTGTGATGTTGCAAGTGATAATGGGAATTCTAATTGCTGATTAAATCCAATTTTGTCTAAGCTTTCTGTAAATTTACTTGTTCCCATTCTTAAAGCTGTTTGCGCAAAATAGATATTATCTGAATACATTAATCCATTTAATAAATTCTTAGGTCCATTATATCCTGTTAATGTCGTTACTCTGTAATCTCCCCATGAAGAATCTTTTTGCCAGCTGGTTCCTGTATAACCAAAATCTTCATCTGCTGTAATACTTCCAGTGGTTAATCCTATCGCACCTGTAATTGCTTTAAAGGTTGAACCTGGGCAATACTTTTGGATAAATCTATTGTATAAAGGTTTTGCTTCATCATTATTTAATGCATTCCATTGTTCTGTTGTCATTCCTAAAGTAAAGTCATTTGAATCAAATGTTGGTGTGCTAACCAAAGCTAGTAATTCTCCTGTTGCTGGTTGCATCACAACAAATAGTCCTTTGTCATTTTGTAATTGATCATATAACTTTGTTTGTATATCACTATCGATTGTAAGGGTAATATCTTCTCCATCTTTTTGTTCTTGTTTTGCTAGGGTTTTTATCTCATTTCCATCTGCATCTTCTATATAGATTCTAACACCATCTGTTCCTCTTAATCTATCTTCATAAGCTGATTCTAATCCAGATTTTCCAATTAAGCTTGTAGAACTATATCCTTTGTCTGCATATTTTTCTAGTTCTTCTGCATTAATCGCTTGCACATATCCGATTAAGTGTCCAGCTTCTTCTCCTAATGCATAAACTCTTCCTTCTGCATCATTTATCATAATTCCTGGAATTTGTAATAACTGTTCTTTTAGCTCTGTATCATCTTTTGCTACTTTTCTAATTGGTACAAATGTATCATCTTTTACATAGGATGCTGATAGATAATTGTTAATCGTTTCCACTGATACACCAGTTAGTTCTGCTATTTTGCTAATACTTTCTTCTTTGGCTTCTCCTAATTTTCCTGGCACAATTCCCACTTGAGAAATGGTTCCATCATAAGCCAGTGGATTTCCATTTCTATCTAATATACTTCCTCTTTTTCCACTTAAGGTTTCTACTCTTACTTTATAATCTCTTTGTAACTCGGGGAAAATTAGACTTGAAGACCATTCTAGTTTATATGTTTTATCTTCTTTTACAAAATATGCTTCATTATCAAAACTAATATTTCCTGCTGAAGTTACCATCTCTTCACTATATGACACTTTTTTCTTGTTATTTTCATTGATTACTTCTTTTACTGTAATTTTAATATTACTACTGTCAATTCCTTCATAAATATTTTCATTTCTTGTCACAAAGTCTTCTTGGCTAATACTTTCTTTTGATGAACTACTTAAATATGCATACATCTCTTCATATTTTTTGTCATTAATAGCTGAAAAATATGAATTTAAAACCTCTTCTGGTTTTTCTTTTGGCATGTTCATGATGATGATTCCTGCTACGATTGCCACAATTAGTATAACAGCAATGATGATTCCAATAATTATTTTTTTATTTTTCATATTGATTCCTCCTCTTAGGATATCTTTTTACTAAAATAGGTTTTTTAAGAATTTACCTTCTATCCATAAAATTACTAATAAACTTCGACATTATTATATCACTTCTTTCACTTTTTTACAGTAATTTTTTCTAGTTTTATATATTTTTAATCATTTAGCGTTTCCATTGCATGTTCATCATAATATGTTTCAAAATCATAATTATGTCCATACCCTGTGCTTGGATTTATTTCTGCTTTTGAAGATTTAGCACCTGCTAAAATCCCTTGATAGGTTGTTTTATTTGTATTAACAACAATACCTCCATCAAAACTACATCCTTCTATATTTCCTAATATATGATTTCCAACGATTCCTCCAATATATAATATATCTTGCTCATATTGTGTAGATGTTTGAATAGTTAAAATATCTGTAGATTTACAGTTTAAAATTGTCCCGATAGCACCATTTGGATCTCCATTTGTTCCAGCAATTCCTCCCACAATATTACATCCTGTTAGCTGTCCTTCATTAATACAATTTTCTATAGTTGCATGATTATATATTGCAATTCCAGCTACCATGCCTTTTTCAGAAGTAATCGTTCCATGGTTTTGGCAATTTACAATTTCGCCTTCATTATAGGTTACTATTCCACTTCCTATATTACTTGCCGTAATGTTTCCTGTATTCGTACAATTTGCTAAGGTTCCTAAATATTCCATACAAATACCATTTACATTTGTACCAATCAAATTTCCTTTATTCGTACAATTTTCAATCGTTCCGCCTGATCTAGATACACTAATTCCACAGACTGTTCCTGATGAATATGTGATATTAACTGCACTCACACAATCTTTAATCGTTCCTTCCATTAAAATACCAACAATACCTCCCATACCATTGCTATTCTTCTCATTAGTAATCGTAACATTTCCACTCGTCGTACAATTTTCAATTGTACCTCTATTCACTTGTGCAAAAATGCCGTCTGGATAAGTGGTATCTCTATTTGAAGTAGTAACATTTATATTTTCTATATTCAAATTTTTAATAACACCTTCATTTGTATAAAACAAGGCAATTTTATTAATTTCTGCATCTGTTAAGTTTTTGGTTATATTTCTAATGGTGTGTCCATCTCCATCTAATTCTCCTGTGAAAGCAACTGTTGTCAGTTGTAGATTTTCTCCTTTAAAATCTAAATCATTCATTAATTTATATTTTCCAGATGGATTATTGGAAATTCTCTTAAAATCATCAATGGTATAAATTCTTGTATAGCCATCATTCATTTCTTCTTGGGTTGCCATTTCTACATTAACATCATCTCTTGAAAATCCTGTTTTTCCTAGCATTTGTTGTAATTCCTCCATGGTATATCGTTTCATAAATTGTGTTACATATTTAAATAATCTTGCGCATCTGTTATCATCTAACAATTTATATACAACTGGTCGTGGAGTCGTTCCGTCATCTACACCTATATTGGCATATTTTTCTTTGTCATAATCTAAAATAATGTAATTTTTTCCTGATGACATAATTCTATCCATAGAATCTACGTGAAAATCGTCTGTCATAGGTGTCATCAAACTATAGCACATCCTATCTTCTGCTACTTCTAATAAATGTGCATAATCTTCATCTTCTTTTTCGAACACATAGAAATAATCTTTCATTTTTGGCTTGTATATAATTCTATCTGGATTACCTGTATAATAACTCAAACTATTTTCTAATTTTAAATATTCATTACCATATTCTGCTTCATCTTGGTCTATCACTTTTTTTTGATAATCCCTATCTAATTTGATTAATATAATTATCCCAGCTAAAATGATTAAGATGACAACCACTGGTATGATTACATATCTTTTCTTAAACTTCATTTTTTTCTTTCATATAATAAATATTATATGCCTTTCTCATTTATTATCTTTTATTTTTTCTTTTATTCCTTTTAAACTTTCATCTACTTTTCGTCTGATCACTATAGTTTTTGGCCATTATGATTCCAAATTTTCTTTCAATCTGCATTTCACGATTCCAAATCTTCTTTAAATGGAAAATTATCTGGATTATATGTATATGTTCTTAAATCTACTCCATATTCTTTTTCTAATTCTTCCCTTGAATATGTTACTTCATAAATGACATCTGATTCATAATCTCCTTCTTTTGCCTCAATTCTTACAGAATGTAAATTATCAATTAAACTAAGTAAGGTCACTGCATTTTTCTTAAATAATTGTTTCTTTGTTTCTAGAGGTAATTGTTTAAATTCTTCGTATTCTACATTTTTTTCTTTATCTGTATATAAATATTGGATATAATAACAGATTTTTACATAATATTGTTCTGGATTTTCTTCTTCTCTTCCTGTGAATACGGTTGCATATTTTCCTAAGCTTAGTTTTTGGACAAGATTTTTGACACTATTAAAATCTCCTACATATTGTATTTTATATGGAATCATATCTTCATAATCATATGCAAAATAGTTTTCTTCTACTTTTGCAATATTACCTATAAAAAAGATTCCACCAATTATGACAATGAGTGTTAGCGATATCATGGTAATTCGAATTGGTTTTGCTTTAAATTTAGGGAAGAATTTTATCATGTAAATTCTTCTTTCTGTATCATTTTCTACTCCTGCTAAATTTAATACTTCCTGTTCATAACTTTTGTATAATCTATCTCTTAAGGCATTGATAATTGTCATCGCATATTCTTTGTTTTCTTCTGGTTTCAAATGTTTTAATACATTGGCATCTGCTTTTAATTCTATATCTTGTCTCATTCTTTTAAATAGAACATATAAAAAGGGATTAAACCAGTAAATCGTCCTTAATAGGTTTAATATAAAATTGATGACTAAATCTTTTCCTTGATAATGAGATAATTCATGCATGAATATATATTGTATTTCCTTGTCTGTTTTTTCTTTCATATTATCTTCATCTAAAAATATTTTTGTATCTATTATTCCATATATAGCAGGTGATAAAATTCCTTTTTTATGAATTAGCACAATCTCTTTTTTGATATTTAACTCTTTTTTAGCCTGTTCAAAAATATCTAAAATTCTTTCATTAGTTAATAAATCACTTACCCTTAATCGATGCATTCTTTTTCTTTTCCATAAATAACTTACAATTAAAATACCTATTATGCCTATCCAAAGACAAGGTATTACAATATCAAACGCAAGGTATTTAGCATAAGCCATATAGAGATTTCCTCTTACCACTTTATATTCTTCAAATGTGGTATCTTGTCTTTGAATATATGCATTATATTCTGCTTGTCTTTCATCTACTTCTTGCTTAAAAGATATTTCTTGTATTGGATTTAGGATTTTCATAAAAATATTATTGCTTTCATATACTCCATTGATATTCAATGGTACAATTAAGGAAATTATGAAAATTCCCCACATGATGACTTTCCACTTTGGTGAAATCTTTTTATCAAATATTTCTTGAATTAAATATATGGTAAATCCTACAATCACTGCAAATATGGACATATATAAAATCATATAAAATGCTTCTCTGATTTGGATTCTATCAATCACAATATTAACATATCTAAATAATGTTTCTATCATATTCCTTTATTCCCTTTCATCGATGATGTTTAATAATTTTTCTATTTCTTCTTTGGTTATTTTTTTATCTTCCACAAAGTTTAATAACATATTATTGACATTTCCATCATACATCTTCTCTAAAAAGGTTTCATTTGCACTTTTTAAATATTTCTTTTCTGAGATTAATGGTTTATATTCATTTTCTTTTTTGTTTTTCTCGACAGATTTTACGATGTTTTTATCTATTAATCTATATAACAATGTTTTAATTGTACTTTTATTCTTTGGTTCCTCTTTACTTAATTCTTCAACAAGTTCATTTAGTGTTAGACTTTTCTTTTCCCATAATACTTTCATAATTTCTAATTCTGCACCTGTAATTTGATTTGTCATCTTCATACTTGTTTTCCTCCTTAAAAGTTTTATTTAAATTTGTTTTATATAAATTTCTTTTAGATATATCAGAAACCTAACCTTGTTGTATACAGAAAAAAATCCACATAACTTCAAGATGAAAGTCGATTTTTTCTACGCAACAAAAATAGATTACAAACGTAAACCAATTATAGTTTACATCTGTAATCTTTATTTGTCAATCTATTTTGCTAATTTAATTTTTGTTATTTCTGTTTTTATTACTGTTCAAGATGCAAATTCTCGCAAGGTATGAAAAATAATATTCTGTTTTAAAATTATTTATTCTTATTGATAAAAGCAATAATTTGTTTTGCCAATTCCTCTTCTTTTCCCTCATAACTATGATTGGCACCATCCATATAATAGATATCTTTATTTGGATTTGTAATACACTTGTTCATAAGATCTACTAATTCTTCTGGCATTTGAACGATCATCTCATTGACATTTCCCCAACGCATAAACAATGGTACATCTATATTATTTAATACTTTTAATTCTTTGTCTTCACCAAAATTTGCAAAATTAATATCTTGATAATCTCTTGCATATCTTAAAAATGTTTTGACACTAATTGGATGTATAAAAGCTTCTTGTGGCATCATTTCATCTTTTTGCCCATTTTTTTCTTTATCTTCTGCATATGCTAAATATTTATCAAAATTATCTCTTAAATATACTTTTAATGCTCTTGGAATATCTATTAGAGAATTTAATATGATTCCTTTTATATTATTCACCATATCATCTTGTTCATCTTTTAATTCATTATATGTGTAAACAATTTTCGTACATCCTAAGCTATGTCCTTGTAAATATATATTTTTATATCCTAATTCTTTTAATTTGATAATAGCACCTGTAATATCTTCATAGCCTTCTAATACATCTTCATAGCTTGTTCCACCTAGCTCTTTTTCTCTTTTTCCTTCTGTGTATCTTCTTATATATTTTACTAATTCACTTCCACGATTATTAAAACAAAAATAGTCTATGTTATTTTCATTGGCGAATTTTGCCATGGTGGTTTCTCTTTTTTTCATGCAATTACTACCCATTCCATGAATAGATAATATAATGTCTTCTGTTTTATTTTTACTCGTATATAATAATCCGTCTAATTTAATTCCATCTGTTGCTAAAAAATATATTACTTCCATTTATACACACCTCTTTATCATTTCTTTAGCAAATTCTTTCGCATTTTCTACATCCTTTGTATCTGGATGTGTTAATGCTTTTTCAAAATTTTCTAAACTAACTTGTAATTTCTTATCCTCTGGATGTTCTGTTATCATTTTAACATATTGATCTTTTACAGTAAGTGGCATTTTGCCCTGACAATAGAAATGTCCTAAAATCTCATTTGTTTGTGGAATACATTGTTTGATTCTTTGATACAAATTTTCAAAATATTCCGCAGAACCTCCAAATCCTGCTGTTCCAAATATAGCAATCTTTTTATGATTCATTTTTTCTAATTTTTCTCTGACTTTTTGACTACAATTTCCTTTATCTGTCCATGAACCGATAAATACAAGCTCTGCTTCATTAATATCTGTATTCATATCGCCAAAGATAATTTCATGTTCATTACATGCTTCTTTAATTGCTTCAGCAATTTTTTTAGTATTTCCTGTTATACTATCATAGATAATTGCAATTTTCATGAATAACACCTCTATTTTAATACTTCTAATATTTCTTGTTTATCAGTTACTCCTACAAATGTTTTTACTGGATTACCTTTTTCAAATACCATAATCGTTGGTATACTCATTACATCATATTTGATAGCCAATTCTTGATTATTATCTACATTGACTTTTCCTACTTTTACTTTTCCATCTAATTCTTTTGCAATGTCATCAATGACTGGTGACATCATTCTACATGGTCCACACCAATCTGCATAAAAATCCACTAATACCTTTCCTTCTGCTTTTAATACTTCTTCCTCAAAATTTTTTTCTTCAAATGTTAACATACTCATATCTTTTTCCTCCTTCATCTTTTTTGTATACAAAAATTTAGTTTTATCTTAACCCTATACAGATTTTTTCATATACAATAAGGTTAATTTTATTTTGTTGCCATTTTGGCAAAATTATACATTTTCTTTCCTAATATACTGAATTGCTTGCAAACCTGCTTTTGTTCCTTCATATACAGATTTTGATATTTGTAATAATCCACCTACACAATCTCCACACGCATAAATTCCTGGAATATTGGTTTCCATGTTTTCATTTACCACAATTCTATCTTTTTTGGTTATGATTCCTAATTTTTTGGCAAATTCATTTCCACCCGCTACACCAAGAGCCACAAAGATACCATCTGTTTTTGTTTTACTATTATCGTCAAATTCTACTTCTTCTACTTTCTTGTCTCCTCTAACTTCACGGATTTTTCTTGTATCAATTTTCACATTATCTGCTCTAATTTCAGGTGCTTCTTTTCCATCTGTTAATATCGTAATGCTATTGGCTATATTGATTAATTCATTCGCTTCTGAAATAGCATATTTTCCATTTCCTAAAATAGATACATCTTTATTCCTATAAAAGAAACCATCACATACCGCACAATAACTAACACCTTTTCCTTCAAATTCTTTGATTCCTTTTATTTTTGATGTATTTTTCTTGTTTCCTGTTGCAAATATCACAGTTTTGGTTTTATAAGTTTCTTTTTCTGTCATAACCATATATTGATTGTTTTCACCAAATTGTATATTGGTAACCTCTTCTTTTTTTACATCAATTCCTAAGTTTTTTGCTTGCACAATTCCTGTTTTATATAAGTCTTTTCCAGATATTCCATTTTCAAAACCATAATAATTTTCTATCCACTCTGTTTTTTCTAAGGCTGATTGATCTTTATATAAGATTAATACTTCCAGGTTTGCTCGTTTGGTATATAACCCTGCTGAAATACCTGCAGGTCCTGCTCCTATTATAATAACATCATACATAAATTTTAAACCTTTCTTTGTTTTCTTCTTATATTCGTAAAATACTACGCTATATTCTTCATATCTATACATAAAATCTTTGATTTTGTTATGCATATCATAATTGTCTTTATATCACGGATTATATCATTTAACTTTCTAATGTGCAAGACATGTATCTTGAGAATTATTTTGATATGTGAGGTATTCTGTATTATTTTTTGAATTAATTGACGAATGTTCAGCGGAAAAGATGTATAATTCCAAAATTTCTCTATTGTATTTTCATCTTAACTTTTTTATGTTATACTAATATTAGGTGATTTAAGTTGAAACTATTATTTAAGAATACAACTACATATTCAAAACATATATATAATGATTTTTTAAAATTTCACACGAAAAAGTTCTCTTTTAAATATCATTTATTCTCACTTGTTGTATCTATGCTAATTCTTTTTTTGATTATGCTATATGTTCAAAATCATTATTATGGGTTAGCCGTTATTTTTTGTGCTTGTTTAACTTCTTTCATTTTATACAGATATTTTCATCCTATTGAAGAAGTAAAAAAAGACTATCAGAGTGATAAAATTACAAAAGAACAAAGTTTTACCTTTTCATTTTATGATAAATATTTTAAGGTTTATACAAAAAAAGAATATTCCGTTATTTATTATCGAGAAATTCATAAAATATTTGAAACAGACACCTTTTTTTATTTATATTTAGATAGCAGACATTCTCTATTACTCGATAAATCTGGATTTAAAAAAGGAACACCTGTCGCTTTTAGAAATTTTATCAAGAAAAAATGTCCTTTCAAATACAAATTAGATAAAGATAAAAAGGAAATAAAAAAATGAAAACACAGTTTATGATTTTTCATAAAAACTGTGTTTTTTTATTGTATAAAGAAACTTTGTTATTTTCTACTTTCTATTGCTTCTTTTATCTTTTTCTCATCCATTGGTAGTTTTTCTTCACTTCCTGTTTTCATATCTTTTAATGTGATTTCTTTCGCATTGATTTCATCCTCACCTAATACAATAACATATGGAATTTCTAGTTTGTCTGCATATTTGAACTTTGCTTTTAACTTTTTATCATTTAAATAAATTTCTGTATTAATACCAATATTTCTTAATTTGGTTGCTAATTTTATTGGTTCTTCTAAATTTTCTACCATAGGAATAATTAAAATATCTGCAACAGATTTTCTATCTGCTTTAATTATATTTAACTCATTTAATTTATAAAACAATCTTGTTAATCCGATAGAAACGCCAACACCTGGTAAACTTTTATCTGTATAATATTCTGCTAGATTTTCATATCTTCCTCCAGAACATACACTTCCAATTTCTCTATATTCATTTAAAAAAGTTTCATAAACAGTTCCTGTATAATAGTCTAATCCCCTTGCAATCGTTAAATCTACTTTAAAGTTTGCTTCTGGGACACCAAATGTTCTTACATTTTTGATAACTGTTTTTAATTCTTCTACACCTTTTAAATAGGTTTCATTTTCAATTCCTAAGTTTTCTAATTTCTCTATTTTTTCATCAGATGTTCCTTCAATTTCTATAAAATTGATAATATTGCTTATTTGTTTTTCTTTTAGTCCTAATTCTTCAAATTCTTTTATAACTTCTTCTTTTCCTATTTTTTCAATTTTGTCAATAATTCTTAATATTTCAACCGCATTTTCCTTTTGATCTACACTTTCAAACAATCCATTTAAAATTCTTCTATTATTTATTTTTATAGTAAAATCTTCAAATCCTAATTCTCTGAACATTGTATAAATAACAGCTGGAATTTCAGCATCATTAATTAAATCTAATTCTCCATCTCCAATAATATCAATATCACATTGATAAAATTCTCTATATCTTCCTTTTTGTGCTCTTTCTCCTCTATATACTTTTCCAATTTGATATCTTCTAAATGGAAAACTTAAATTTCCATAATTTTTTGCTACATATTTTGCAAGTGGTACAGTTAAATCAAATCGTAAAGCTAAATCTGTATCACCTTTTTGGAAACGATAAATTTGTTTTTCTGTTTCTCCTCCAGCTTTTGCTAATAATACCTCTGCTAATTCTATTACTGGTGTGTCTAAAGGCAAAAATCCAAACTTTTTATATGTTTTCTCTATTTTTTCTTTCATTTGATTAAATAATATTTGTTCATTTGGTAATAATTCCATAAATCCAGCCAATGTTCTTGGTTCTACTTTTTCCATTTTTTAACTTCCTTTCTTCTTTTTTATATATATTTCCATTAATAATTTTCTTTTTTTGTGGGCCAGATTAAGCTAATCCAGCCCAGTTTGAGGTTTTAATTTTTTTAGTTTTCACAGAATATCCATATACTATATATTTCATCAAAAAATATTTCTTTGATTTCAATATTCTTGCATTCTTTTATGAGATTCCCCCTGCTGTCTTTTAATTCTATATTTCCCCTTCCATTAATTGAAATCATCCGAAAAATATGATAATTCTTTTCAATTATCATAAAGTCGCTGGTCTCATTTTCTATAAAATGAAATCCGTTTTCCCGAAAAGAATTTATATTGTTGATGACTACTCCTATCATATATACCTCCATTTTTATGCAATATCCTCTTGGTTTCCGCTTTTAGTATACTACATAATTCATAAATTTTCAATATAATTTAGGCTTTAATTCCAAATATATTGGCTTTTCTTCTTTTATCATTGTTGCTTTTCCATGTCCTGGATACACAATAGTATTATCTGGAAGTTTTAATAATTTATTAGTTATCGAATCCATAATATCTTCTATGCTTCCTGTTGGTAAATCTGTCCTTCCCCATGTTCCGTGAAACAAGGTATCTCCTGAAAATAAACATTCTTCTTTTTCACAATAAAGACTGCTTGAACCTTTTGTATGACCTGGTGTATGAATTACTTTAAGCTCCAAATTTCCTAAATGTATCAAATCATTATCATCCATTCTTGAATCTGCTTCTAACTCTATTGGTGGTAAATCAATTATCATAGAAAGATTAATATTCAAATCATTTAATCCTTCACTATCCAATCGATGGATTAATACTGTTCCCCCACATTGATTTTTTAATTCTGTTACCCCCGCTATGTGATCTCCATGACAATGTGTTAAATAAATATATTTTAGATTTCCATTTAAAACATCTATCATCTTAACAATTTCATTAACATCTCCTGCTGGGTCTATTACCATGGTTTCTTTACTTTCCTCATCAAAAATAATATAGCAATTTGTTGGGTCTCCTATCCATGTATTAATCTTTCGTTCTTTTAAAATCATGTTTCCTCCTTTGGGGACGTGCCAAATCGTTCAAAAATTGAACAAAAGGGACAGACCCTCTTTCTTTTTTATATTATAAAACTCAATATCTTTGAGGTCTGTCCCTTTTGTTCAATTTTTGAACGATTTGGCACGTCCCCATTGTTTCATTTCTTTCTTTTTACATCATAAACACTGTTTACTTTTCTTACCACTTTTTGTGCCTTATTTAGTTCATTTAAATTTTCTACTTCAAGAGTAATATCGATAATGGCAATTCTTTCTTTTGTCGTTTTTGTATTTACCCCTAAGATATTTACTTTTGTTGTTCCTAATTCTTTTAAGATGTCTACTAATAGGCCTGTTCTATCATTTGAGAAAATTTCGATTTCAGCTTGATATTCTGATTTTTCTTCTTCATACCATTCTACATCTATCATTCTATTTTCTTCTGATATTAAGTCTTTTACATTATAACAATCTTTTCTGTGAACAGATACGCCTCTTCCCTTTGTGATATATCCAACAATTTCATCTCCCGGAAGTGGATTACAACATTTTGAAAGTTTTACCAAACAGTTGTCAATTCCTTTTACAATAACACCTGAGCTTGATGGTTTTGGTTTCTTTTGTTTTGCTTTCTTTAGTTCTTCTAATTTCTTTTCGATGTCTTCTTCTTCATGTTCTTTTCTATATTCTTGAAGCATTCTAGCAATAACTTTTACTGACGAATTTGCCCCAAATCCGACAGCTGAATACATTTCGTCTAGGTTTTTATATTTATATTTTTCAAGCATTGGCTCAATATATTCTGTTTTAAATAAATCAGAATGTGTAAATCCAATTCTTTTTAACTCTTTCTCGACTAATTCTTTTCCTTTTTCAATGTTTTCTTCTTTTTGTGCTTTTTTAAACCAACTTTTAATTTTATTTCTTGCTGCTGAACTTTTTACAAATTTTAGCCAATCTCTACTTGGGCCTTTTGAATTATCTGATGTGATAATTTCTACAATATCTCCACTTTGTAATGGTGTGATAATTGGCATCATTTTACTATTTATTTTACACCCTGTCATCTTATTTCCAATTTCAGCATGTATTGTGTATGCAAAGTCAATTGGAGTTGCTCCTCTTGGTAATACTTTAATAGATCCTTTTGGTGTAAATACATATACTTCATCTTCAAATAATTCTGTTTTTAATGTATTTAAAAATTCTTGTGGATCTTCTAATTCTTTTTGCCATTCTAAGGTTTCTCTAAGCCATGCTAATTTGTCTTCTTCTACTTTTACAGATTGTTTTTTTCCAAAATAGCTTGCTTCTTTATATGCCCAGTGTGCGGCAATACCAAATTCAGCAACTTTGTGCATTTCCCAAGTTCTGATTTGTACTTCAAATGGTGTTCCTTTTTCTCCTAACAATGTTGTATGAATAGATTGATACATATTTGGTTTTGGAACAGCTATATAATCTTTAAATCTACCTGGCATAGGATTATATAATTCATGAACGACACCTAATGCAGCATAACAATCTTTTACCGAATTCACCAATATTCTTAAAGCAAATAAATCATAGATTTGATCTAATGTTTTATTATCTCGTTTCATTTTACGATAAATACTATATAAATGTTTTGCTCTTCCTGTTACTTCTGCATCAATTCTTTGTTTTTTTAGTGCTACACGAATATCTGCCATAATTTTTTCAATAAATTGTGTTCTTTCTTCTCTCTTTTTATTAATTCCTTCCACTAATTCATGATATTCTTCTGGTTCTAAATATTTAAATGCTAAATCTTCTAATTCCCATTTTAGAGAATAAATACCTAGTCTATTCGCAAGTGGTGCATATAGGTCTCTTGTTTCTTTGGCATTGGCAATTTGTCTATCTCTTTTTAAATATTTTAAAGTCCTCATATTATGTAATCTATCAGCCAATTTAATTAGAATCACTCTAATATCTTTTCCCATTGCTAAAAACATTTTTCGATAGTCTTCTACTTGTTGTTCTTCTACTGAAGCAAACTGTATATTACTTAATTTTGTTACACCTGCTACCATGTCTGCAATTTCATTTCCAAATTGACTTCTTAAATCTTTATCTGTTATATCTGTATCTTCTACAACATCATGAAGAAGTGCTGCACAAATAGTGCTATCATCTAATCCAATATCTGCTAAAATATACGCAACATTAAGAGGATGAATGATATATGGTTCACCTGAACTTCTTTTTTGTCCTTTATGTTTTTCACTAGCCAATCGATAGGCTCTCATAATTAATTTGACATCTACTCTTCTAGAATGTTCTTTTCTTTTATTAATGACATCTTTAATCGTAATTTCTTTTTTTTCTTCTTGCATATATTCACTTCCCTTTTTTTCTTTTACATATGTTTCTGTTTTTTATCATCATATTGCTCTCATGATATCTTTCATGTTAATTTGTAGATTATCTACTCCATTAAAGGTATTCACTTCTAATACCCCTACAACATCTATTTTATCTCCAATTCGATACTCTTCTGCCAATAGCCCCATATTAAATCCAATAGCATTTACAACTGTGTTTCCTTCTTTCAATGTTAATTTTAAATGTTTTCCTTCTGATAGGGCTCTGATAGAATCAATTTTTAGATTCTTAAAAACAAATACAGGCATTTTATTTCCTTCGCCAAATGGCTCTAATTCCTTTAGGCTTTCTACCATTTCTTTATTAATACTGCTAAAATCAATTTTAGCATCTATATTAATAATTGGAACAATTTCCTCTATATTTGCTTTTTTTGCAATTTCTTCAAACTCTTTTTTGAAAGCTTCAAACTTTTCCTTTTTGATGGTGATTCCAATCGCCATACTATGTCCACCAAATTTTTCAATGGTATCTGTGCATTTTGATAAAGCTTCATGTAAATCAAATCCAGGTATACTTCTTCCTGAACCTGTTCCCATTCCATCTTCTTCAAAGCTTAATAAGATACTTGGTTTAAAATACATCTCTGTAATTTTAGAAGAAACAATACCAATTACTCCATGATGCCAATTGTGTCCACCTACTGTAATGGTTGCATTATCTGCTAAATGTTCTTCTTCTATTTGTTTAATAGCACTTTCAAAAATTTTCTTTTCTGTATCTTGTCTTAATCTATTGTATTCATTTAATTTATTTGTAAGTTGTGAAACTTCATTTATATTTTTAGATAAAAATAGTTGTAAAGCATCTTCTGCTTTTCCCATTCTTCCACAAGCATTGATTCTTGGTGCAATTCCAAAAGAAATACTATTTGAATCAATTTTGGTATATCCTGATGATTGAATAATAGACCTTAAACCTATATTTTTTGTTTGTTTAATTAATAACAAGCCTAATTTGGCAATTACCCTATTTTCATCTACTAATGGAACAATATCTGATATAGTTCCTATACAAACAATATCTAAATATTTTAAATATTCTTCTTCCTTTAATCCTAACCTGATTCCTAAAGCTTGTATTACTTTAAAAACAACACCAACTCCTGCTAATTCTCTAAATGGGTATGTACTATCTTTTCGTTTGTTATCAATAACAGCTAATGCATTTGGTAATTCATTTCCAGGCTCATGGTGGTCTGTTACAATGGTTTCAATTCCTAAGCTATTGGCATATTCAATTTCTTCGATTGCAGATATTCCACAATCTACTGTTATCATCAATTCACAACCATTGTTATTAATTTTATCAATTGCATTTTTATTTAGCCCATATCCTTCATGTAATCGATTAGGAATGTATTGAGATACCTCTAATCCTCTATCTTTTAAAAAACTTTTTAAAACAGTAATACTAGTAATTCCATCTACATCATAATCTCCATAAATGGTTACTTTTTCTTGCTTTTCTATTGCTTCTACAATTCTATTGATTGCTTTTTCCATATCTGTGATTAAATATGGATCATGAAAATCATTTCTTGTTGGATTTAAAAATAATCTAATGTCTTCTTCGTTTACAATATTTCT
>CALXXJ010000010.1 GCA_944392665.1 uncultured Clostridia bacterium
AATATTCTATCAAATTGGTATCTCTTATTCAATTTTTTTATCAAATTTTCCCTACTAAAAGTTTATACTAACATTTTTACTCTGCTCTTTCATTTATTTTCTGTGCTTCACTATACACTTTATTATGTTCTTCTTATACCACTTTGGTCTTAAACATAAAATAATTCCTATCCCCTCTTTTTTCTCTATAAATATTTTTTATGTCTTCCATTACAATAATTTATATTTTTATTGCAGTTTTTTTTATTTAATGATATGATAAATTCAATAGGAATGAATAAGCTTGAGAAAGGAATGATATTATGAAACAACCTGAATTTGATTTTTATGATAAAACCAGTTTAAAATCATATAACTTAGATAAAACTATGCGTTATCAATTAGATATGTTAGATACATTAGATGTTTTTACAAGAAAACACTCTGAAAATGTGGCAGCTTTAACTTGTAGGCTTTGTGAATACTTACATTGTGACAAAGGATTTACAGAATATTGCACAATTTGTGCATATCTTCATGATATTGGAAAATTATTTATTCCACCTTCTATTTTGCAAAAACCTGCAAAATTAACTGATGAAGAATTTGAAGTTATGAAAAAACACACAACTTTAGGGTATGAAATGTGTATGAAAGATTTAAAATTAAGACCTTATGCAGCTGGACCTTTATATCATCATGAAGCACTAAATGGTACTGGATATCCTCAAGGATTAACAAAAAATAAAATCCCTTATGAAGGACAAATTATTAGAGTTGCAGATGAATATGATGCCATTGTAAGTAAAAGACAATATAAAACACATATTGGTATATCTGATACTTTAAAAATTTTAGTTGATGAAACCAAACCTTCTATTACACCAAATTATTCTGGAACCTTAAGTTATCTTGCCGAAGAAACTAAACTTGGTAAGAGCAATCCTGTTATTGTTCGTACTTTATTTAAAGTTGTTATTGATGATGTTGGATATGAAATTACTTGTACTCAGAGCTATCTTGAATCATTAACAGAAGATATCAAACGTTTAAAACAAATGTTAAAATATAAAAATAAAATGGAAAAGGCAAAAAGTGAAAAAGATAGAAGTTATTACGAAGAAGGAATTCATGTATTATCAAAACCTGGTGAAACAATTGATAATTTGGAGCAAATTCATCAAGAATATGAAGAGGCTTATACCACAAGAAAAGCAATTATTGATAATTTATATCATGAAATTAAACTTATCAAAAAATTAAGAGTATAATGCATAAAAATCTTGTTGTTTTTGACAATAAAAGAGGATTTAAATAAAATTAAATCCTCTTTTATGATTCTTCTAACCCAAAACTCACTCCTAATGCATTATTGACCTGATTTATAATTTTTTCATCATCGATATGCCCTATCTTTTCTTTTAATCGGCTTTTATCTATTGTTCGTATTTGTTCTGTTAAAACTACTGAATTATTTTTCAATCCACAACTTTCTGAGTCAATTTCTATATGTGTTGGTAATTTATTTTTTCCTGTTTGTGAAGTGATAGCCGCTGCAATAACTGTAGGGCTATATTTGTTACCTAAATCATTTTGTATAATTAATACAGGTCTAATTCCTCCCTGTTCTGAACCTACTACTGGGCTTAAATCTGCATAAAACATATCTCCTCTTTTTATTACCATCTTTTTCACTCCCAATATTGTTGTATTATCAAGTATGTGTTTTATTTTAAATATTAGCCATGTAAAGTTTTTTTATTGAAACTTTACTTCTTTATATAATATGTAGATTAATGTTTTTTTGCTATTATCTTTTATTTCCATTTTAGTAGGTTTTCCTGTTTCTTTACTGATATATAATGTTCTATATTTTGTATATGGGTTTTCTTCAAATTCTACTTCTAATATAATTTCACTATCTTTTTCCTCATATTCTTGTTTTCCATTTTTCTTATAATTTTCTATAAATGTATTTAAATCCATGCAATTGTCTGCCATATATGGATAATTATTATATATTTTTGTCATATTTAAATTGGTATTTTCTACCTTTATTTCACTTTCTGTTTTCGTAATTTTTATACCTTTTATATTCTCTGGTTCTAATATTTCTTGTTCTGAAATATTTGGTGCTATGTAGGTTTGTTTTATAATATATTTATTTACATTTTTATTGCTATTGACTTCTACTTCTATAATACCTTCATATGAACTAATATTTAAAATATTTTCAATAATTTCTTGACTACTACTATTATTTCCAATTTTAATTTTTTTACTCTTTGTTATAAAAAAAAATGTAATAAAAAAAATAGCCATTATGCTGATTATAATCATTATTATTTTTAATATCTTATTTTTATTCAAAAAAAGCCTCCTAATAAATACAAGTAAGTTTCTGTTCAGTGTCTAATTCCTCTAAAATATAATATATATACTTTAGAGAAATTGGACACTAAACTGCAACCTTGCTACATCTTATTCTAGAGACTTTTAAAATATTCTTCTATTTTATTGATTAACTCCTCTTTTGTTTCTATCTTATTAATTGAATTTCTAAATTCACTTGAATTTTTAAGATTTTTAGTATACCACGCAATATGTTTTCTAAGTTCCTTAACAGCTATTTCTCCTTTTTCTTCTACTGCTAAGTTTATATGTTTCTCTATAATTTTCAATTTTTCATGATTAGTTGGTTCTTCCATCTTTTTACCATTTTCCAAATATTCGATTATTTCTTTAAATATCCATGGTTTTCCAAATGTTCCTCTTCCAATCATAATTCCATCTACACCAGTATATTCAAACATTCTTTTTGCTGATTCACCATCTACCACGTCTCCATTTCCAATAACCGGAATATGAACACTTTCTTTTACTTGTTTTATGATATCTAAATCCGCTTTTCCTGTATAAAATTCACTTCTTGTCCTTCCATGTATCGTTATTGCTGATATTCCTACTGCTTCTGCAATTTTTGCAATCTCTACAGCTACAACATTTTCCTTATCCCATCCTTTTCTAATTTTTAATGTAACTGGAACTTTGGAATGTGCCATCACTGTTTTTAAAATGCTTTCTGCTTTTTCTAAATCTAACAATAATTTGCTACCATCACCATTTTTAACAACCTTTGGTGCAGGACATCCCATATTAATATCCACAATATCTGCAATATTGCTTACATATTCTGCGGCATATGCCATGGATTCTTCATCACTTCCAAAGATTTGCATACTAATCGGTCTTTTTTCTCCCTCTGTATTTAACAATCTCTTTGTTTTTAAATCATTGTGAAACATCGCTCTTGCACTTGCCATTTCTGTGCAAACCATTCCTACTCCATATTCTTTACATATCATTCTAAATGGTCTATTAGTAACACCTGCCATTGGTGCTAATATTAAATTATTTTCTAATTCTACATTCCCTATTTGTAACTTTTTGATATAACTCATTATTTCTCCTTGTAAAATATATATTTTTTATCTATATGACAACACCTAATTATATATTTAATAAAGTTCAGTGTAGAATTCTTTTATTGAACAAATATTGTTTTTTGTCTTTTACCACTAATATTTAATAATAGTCCTATACATATGAAGTTTGTAATCAAAGAACTTCCACCATAACTAACAAAAGGTAGTGGTACACCTGTTATTGGTAATAATCCCATAACCATTCCTATATTTTCTAATACATGGAATAAAAATATTCCTGTAATTCCAATAGCTATCAATGAACCTGCTTTATCTTTTGCCGTTTTTGCAATATAAATACATTTGGTTATTAAATATACATATAACAAAATAATACCACCTGCTACAATAAAGCCCATTTCTTCTCCAATAACAGAATAAATAAAGTCTGTTGTCTTTGGATATAAGAATCCTAATTGTGTTTGGTTTCCTTTTAGGATTCCCATTCCTGTTAATCCGCCTGATCCTATAGCAATTTTAGATTGAATTATGTTATATCCAGCTCCTCTAGGGTCTGATTCTGGATTTAAAAATACATCTATTCTGCTTTTTGCATGTTCTGGCAATACAAAATTATATAATAATGGAACTGCAATAATAATTAATAAAATCGTTCCTATAATATATTTTTTATCCAAACCTGCCGAAAATAACATTAATGCCATCGCTACAATATAAGCTAATGCTGTTCCATAGTCAGGTTGCATAACAATTAGCAAAATTGGTACACCTACTACTGCTAATGCAATTGGTAATCTTGTTATTCTATTGATTTCATCTTGTCCTTTTCGTTGAATTTTTATAATTGTATATGTTAAAAATAATATCACAAATATTTTATCAAATTCTCCAGGTTGGAATGAAAAACCAAATATATTATACCAACTTGTTGCTCCATTAATTGGAGATGTAAATAATACACCTATTAATAACACAATAAATATGCCATATAATACTGGCGATGCCTTTAATAACAGGTTATAATCTATAAACATAACAATTACCATAGCAATTAAACTAACTACAAACCATATTATCTGCTTGGTAAATTCTTCATATTCAGTTTCTTGTGTGGCAGAAAATAATGCAACTATTCCTATAACACATAGAATAATTGCAGCAATTAGAATTCCCCACTCCATATTTTTTAATTCTCTTTTTACCATTAAATCACTCTTTTTCTATTTTTTATTATATAAGAAATTTAATTTTCATCTTGATTTATATAAATTTTTTATATACTAAAAGTTAAATTTCTTATTTTGATTTAATTTTTTCTTCTGCAACTTTTTCTTTTTTCTCTAGTTCTATATTTTCGTCTTTTTCATCTTCGTCTTGATTTTCGTTTTCTTTTTTATCTTCTATCTGCTCTTCAGAATCCTCATCTTTTTCTTCTGTCTTATCATTTTGCTGCTCATTTTTTATAACATCTTCTTGTTCATTTTGTTTTTTCTCTTTTTCAGTTTCTTGCTCTTGATTTTTGCTTTCTACGTGTTCATCATCTTTAGGCTCTTCGTCCTTTTTTTCCATCTTTCTTGCTTCATTTTTTATATTTAATATAGGAATATTCGCATACAAAGCTGGAGCTCCATTTGTACCGTCCTCATTTTCTTTATTAGTTAATCTTACATCGATTGCTCCTTCATCTATATCTATATATTTTTTTATAACTTCTATAATTTCTTGTTTCATTAATTCTAAGAAATCTGCTGAAACATTTGCTCTATCTTGCATAAGAACTAAATGTAATCTTTCTTTTGCAGCCTCTTTTGAATGTGTGGCTGTTTTTTCTTCTTTCTTTTTTAATTTGTTAAAGAATTTCATTATGCTTTCAAACATTCTTAAATTTCCCTCCGACCTTTGTTTTATTATGATTTTTTAAATAATCTTTTTAATTTTGCAAAAAAACCTTTTTCTCTACCTGGTATAGTTACTTCTATTTTTTCTCCTAATACTCTTTTAGCAATTTCAATATATGCTTTTCCTGATGGTGCTCTTCTATTTTGTATAACTGGTTCTCCTTTATTTGTTTGTGTAATGATATATTCATCATCTGGTACAACACCAATTAAATCAATTGATAATAAATCAACAATATCATCCACGTCCATCATTTCACCTTTTCTTACCATATTAGGTCTTATTCTGTTAATAACCAATTCTGGATTTTTTATATCAGATGATTCTAAAAGTCCAATAATTCTATCAGCATCTCTTATTGCTGATATTTCTGCTGTTGTAACTACAATTGCTCTATCTGCTCCAGCAATTGCATTTTTGAATCCTTGCTCGATTCCAGCAGGACAATCTATTAATATATAGTCAAATTCTTCCTTTAATTTGCCTACTAAATTTCTCATTTGCTCTTCATTTACTGCGCTTTTATCTCTTGTTTGGGCCGCAGGTAATAGGTATAATTCTTTAAAACGTTTATCTTTTATTAGAGCTTGTCTTAATTTACATTTTTCTTCTACAACATCAACGATGTCATATACAATTCTATTCTCTAACCCCATAACAACATCTAAATTACGTAATCCTATATCTGTATCAATTAGTACTACTTTTTTTCCTTCTAATGCTAAACTAGAACCTAGATTTGCTGTTGTCGTTGTTTTTCCTACTCCACCTTTACCTGATGTGATAACAATTACTTCTCCCATAATTTTCCTCCTTAGGATTTAAAAACACATATTTTTTGATGTGTATATCATATAACGAAATCCATTAATTGTCAATGATATTTCCTGCTAAAATTACAAAAATATTGCCAAAATATTACAATTATATTACATAATTTTATAATTTGCATTTACTACGGAAATCAATCTTTCCTGAATTTTTTAAAATTAGGCATGTATTAAAATAGAAAAAGCAATTTTTCTGTGCAACGTTGTTTTTATATATTAGAAATTCAACATGACTTTCCTAATATATAAAAAACAAATATAATTGAACATTACATTTCAATCATATCTGTTTGTCCTATTTTATTCAACAATACATACTATTCTAAATCCTGTATCAATACTTATTGTTCCCTATTGTCTTGAAAAAGTCTTCCCACCTATCTCTGGTATTTCTGCTTTTCCTCCAATTAATTTCACCTCTTCTACATCTGGTTTTGAATCTGTATAATACATTTGTATAGTATTATTTTCTTTCACTCTAATACCTTTTGCATAAAAAATATTGTGACTTTCTTCATTAATGACATAGATATCTGTCAAATCTGATGAATACTTATAATTATTTGCTTTATATTTTTCATAATCCTTGCCATAATTTAAAGTTAATCCTTCTAATTTTTCCAACTCTATGATATAAAATTTTCCCGTATCATTTGCTCCTAAAACTTTCGCATTTTCTAAATTACTAACATCTTCATATTCTGTTTTAACTGGTATATTACCATGTTCTGAATAATATAATGATACTTTATCTCTTAAATTTGCTATATCATTTTGCATATTTGTCAAATTTTCTATATATATACTATCTGTTGCCGAATAAAGAATCATTCCTGTTATGATTAATACAATAATAACCGCTATTGATAATGAAATTAGTGTAATTCCGTTATCTATTTTTATCATTTGACTTACCTCCAACCTTCTTTCGTATAGTTTACTATTAATTCGTTATTTTATTTTCAATAGGAATATCTTTTTTATCATATTGATTCATTTCTTGTCGTATTATTTTATACAATAACTTTCTATTTTCGTATATTTTATATTCTCTCATTTGCAATCCCCATAAGAAAATGATGACTAAAAATATAGCTATATTTTTTAAATACAGAATTGCTATACTACTGATCATTGTTATAATAATTAAAGTTATGTAAGATATAATATATATGTATTTTTCGGCCACACGTTTTCCTTTCATCATGTAGATAATACTCTTTAATATTCTTCCACCATCCAATGGATATATTGGTAATATGTTAAATAAAATTAATGTCATATTCGAAAATATCATTATCATGATATCATATTCATTAATTTTCAGGCTGTCATACATCATTAGAATCATAATGATTAATGCATTTGTTAAAGGACCAGCTAATGCTACAAATATTTTTTTCAGTTCTAATAGATTTCCTTTTCCTATTTTTATATTGTAGTCCTCTCTTTTTATATCAAACTTTATTGAAACACCAAATGGTTTTATCTCTATTTTTTCTGGTTTCATTCCTAATAAAATTCCTGCTAATAAATGTCCAAATTCATGTATGATTGCAAATATCATTATCATAGCATATATTTTTATTTGATTGGTTATTAAGAACAATATAATAAGCATAAATATTTTTAAATCAATTCTAAACTTCATTTTTTCTCCTTTATAATTCTAATATCTTTTGTGGATCTACTGTCCTTTCTGATATTCGAATCTCAAAATGTAAATGTGGACCTGTTGAATTCCCAGTCGATCCTACTTCTGCTATTTCTTGTCCTTGTGTAACCATATCACCTTCTTTTACATACAAGCTATTACAATGTGCATAAATAATACTTACTTCTCCAATTTGTACTTTGATATGTTTTCCATAATCTCCTTCCTCTGAAGCTAAAACCACTTGACCATCAGTTGCTGACTTTATTTTGGTTCCTGTTATTGCCGCTATGTCTGTTCCTGTGTGATCTTTCGGTACTGTTCCTGTTGCCGTTTCTCTATATCCATATACAGAACTAATCGTTCCTTCTACTGGTTTTATAAAACTTGTTGTATTTTTTACATTAAGGATATCTTGCTCTTCTTGAGATAAATTTTGATTTTCTTCTACTTGCGGAGTTTCTTCTATATTTTCCTCTACTGCACCTCCAATACCATTATTTATTTCTGTATTTTCTGTTACATTTACCTCATTATTTTCTTGAGTTTCATTTTGACTTTCATTCTGATTTTCATTTTCTTTATTGAAAATACCCATTATAAAGTTTTTACTATCTTCATATAATTTTTTAAAATCAATATCATAAGAAATAATTTCATTTACCTTGTTAATAAAATCTTCTGAAAAAATATATTGCTTATTTTGTATTGTATAAATGACTAGATAAATACATATACATATCATGAGTTGAATAACCATTTTTTTTAGTAATTTTATATCTTTTTTCTCATTTTTTTCTTTTTTACATTCTTTCTCTTGAACAACAGTTAGTCCTTCATTTCTTTTTCGGCGTTCATAAATTTCCTCTGCTCGTCTAATTCTTTCTTCTACTGTCATTGCCCTTTCCATAAAACAACACCTCTTCCTTGGTTTCTTGTTAAACTATATGTTAGGAAAAGGTGTTTTATACCTATTTAATGATTAATAATATAAATTGTAAAACAATTATAATACTTGCTATATAGGCATATTTTTTTAATTTTTTATTAATTTTAGAGTTTAATATCACTTCTTTTTCAGATTTTTCTACTTTTTCTATATATTCTGATAATAACATTTCTGCTTCTTTTATAGCATATTGGCTATCTTCATTTTTTCTTTTTACTTGATTTTTTTCAGTATTCTTATTTATCTTTTGGAATTTTTTTATCATTTTGTTAGATTTAAAAACCACATAGGCTTCTTTCACTATATTTGATGGTAAGTCTTTTAGAACAACCATATTTTTTAAATCGATATCTTCCATCTGTACCTCCTTAGTTTCTTATGTATTTATTTTCAGTATTTCCAGTTTTTTTCATTTTATACATGAAAAACAGGCACATCGTATTTATGACGCACCTGTTTCTCTCCGGGACTTACAACTGATGATACATGTTGTCCATCCCCTCATACTCTGTGGTAATATATTCACTCAACATCTCAAATATTTTTTCTGACACTTCCTCTTGTTCTTCAAGAGATAGTTCTTGAGACATCGCTTCGTGTATTATTTCTTGGACCTCTGCTGCCTCTTCTGGAGGCATAAGCGCTACAGCTAATGCCTCTGCTAACCCCAGTTCATATGCATTCTCTGCATACTCTTGCCGGTCTGCCGATATTTCAGTCGTTTCTTTCAAACTACATCCACAGACCACACTCACCGTCAACATCAAGATACTCCCAACTATTACCAACCGCTTTTTCATTACAAAAAAACCTCCTAATATTTTTTATCGTTATATTATACCAAATTTATTTTCTTAATGCAAATTATTTTTTATACATCTTAGTCAATTTTTTCAATATTGATATAAAACAAAAATATTTAATCACTATATATACTATAAAAATTCATAAATAATTTCCAAAATTCTTGATTATATATAAACTCTTCTTTTTGGCTTTTGATTCTATCTTTCAAGTCTTCATATTGTTTTAACAAAGTATTTTTTGATGCAATTTTATCAATATTCATCTTACTTAATTCTATACATATCATTTCTCTATATTTTTTTACTTCTTCTTTTGGAATTTCAAAAAATGGGTTTTTATATATTGTTAGATTATTTTGGGTGTAATTATAATATAAAATATTTAATAATATATTTAATTTTCGTTCATAAAATTTTTTCCAAAACATTTCTCTTTCTTTTTCAGTATATTGATTTATCGTACGTATAAATCTAATTTTTATTTCTGTATAATGCTTCAATGATTCTTCCAATTCATTTATATCTTTTTCTTCTATTTTCATTTATTCTCCTTTTAAAAAATCTTGTGGAGTTTTTCCTAATTCTTCTGCCAATGATGCTAATTCTTCTGCTATTTTTTTCGCTCTTTCTACTTTTTTCTGTTTTTCTTGCAACATCTCATTCACTTTATCTGCTGGCAAGTCTTCATCCTGTTTTCCAATTTCTTTTTCAATTTGTCTAATTTCTGCTATACACCCTCTACTGATTGCATCTAATTGTTGATTATCTTCAAAGTTAATGTTTGATGGCTGTTTTCGTTCTAATATTGAAATATGTGTTTGAAAATAATCTTCCAATTCTTTTCTACATTCTTCTGAATCGATATTTTCTAGAACATTTTTAGGAAGCCCTTTAATATATTTGTTTTTTACCAAGTCTTCGAGTTTTCCCTCTAAAAAAACACCTTCCATAGCTTCATTTAATGTAAGATCTTTTTTACCTTCCACAACATCTTTTGGAAACACTCTATCTCCTTCAACAACATAACAATCATTCCAATTTTTTGCACCTACCTTTGGATTTAATGCATTGGCACCTGCAATTTGTATATATTTATCTCCAATGATAACTTTATTTAATTCTCCACCATCTTCATATACAACTGTTACTAATGCTTGTTGCTTTGCTCCTTTCATTTGTGTATTAAATACCTCTTGGTTCTCTGACCACATTTTAGTTGTAATCGCCCATATTTGATTTGTTTCTTCATCTTTAAATGCAAATATTCTCATATTTTCTCCTTTTCTTAAATAACAACTAATTTCATTTTTTCGATATTATATCATAATTTACATAATATTTCAATCATATTTCCTTGATAAAACTAAGGATTGCTATTTTTTGTAAAAAAAACAGAGCAGATTTTAAATTCTACTCTATTTTGACTATGTATTCTCTCTTTTCTTCTTTTACTTTCATTCATGGAATATCGATTTACTCTTATCTTCTATCCTTCTACCTATAATTAATTAAATTCTACGCACTCTTCAATTCTAATCTTAATTTGTCAGCTATCATTGCTATAAATTCACTGTTTGTTGGCTTTCCTTTTGCAGCTGAAATAGTATAACCAAATATATTTTCAACAATTTCTTGTTGTCCTCTTCCCCACGCAACTTCAATGGCATGACGAATTGCCCTTTCTACGCGACTTGGTGTCGTATTAAATTTGCGTGCAATTTGTGGATATAGACTTTTTGTAATTTGATTAATCACATCTATATCATTTACCACCATCATAATGGCTTCTCTTAAATATTGATATCCTTTAATATGTGCAGGTACACCAACTTCATGAATAATATTGGTTACCAATGCCTCTAAATTTTCTTCTGACTTTGTATTATCTGAAGATATTTCTATGTATTGTGGTTTTGTCTCTCTTGTTATAAAATTATTATTTGTATTTGCTGATGTTGGTTTATAAAATTTAAACTCTCTTATTCTTTGTATTAATACTTCAATATCAAAAGGCTTTACTACATAATATTGTGCTCCTAATTCTATAGCTCTTTGTGTTATTTTATCTTGTCCAACTGCTGATAACATAATGCAAATTGGTTTTTTTGCTATTTTTATTTTATTAATATTTTCCAAAACACCTAACCCATCTAAATGTGGCATAATCACATCTAGTAATATAACATCTGGTACTGTATTTGCAATAATATCTATTACTTCTGTTCCATCTTTTGCTTTTGCTATAACCTCCATATCTTCTTGTGCATCTATATATGATGCTAATGTTTGACTAAATTCTTGATTGTCATCTGCTATTAAGACTGTAATCTTTTCTTTCATACTTTTTCCTCCAAAAACAAATTGTAAATATTTTACAATTCAGATTATATGCTTGCAGATGATAATTTGCAAGATAAATTGGTAATTTTTTCCATTAATTTTATAAAACAATTATTTTGATATACTTTTTTCTATATATTTTTTAGATAAAACCTGTATATTCAATAAATTAATATTTTTTAATGCATAATCTTTTAATAAATTGTCTTTTTTATCTTCTTCCATTTCTATTTTACAAACAATTTCTTCTGTATAACTTGTATCTTTTATTTGAATATCATTATTTTTACAATAATACTTAAATTTTTCAAAATAATTGTATTCTAACTTCACTTCACACTCTGTTCCTATCATAAGTTCTAACAGATTACTTTCTTCGATTGCTTTCTGCAAACTATCTGAATATGCTCTTACTAAACCACCCGTTCCTAGCAGTATTCCTCCAAAATATCTTGTTACAACAATTAATACATTTACCAAATTATTTTTTTGCAGAATATTCAGCATTGGTCCTCCTGCTGTTCCAGAAGGTTCTCCATCATCACTAAATCTTTCTGCTATCTTTTCATCTTCTAGTACTCTATAAGAAATACAATTATGTCTTGCATCAAAATATTTTTTCTTTATTTTTTTTATTTCTTCCTCAGCTTGTTCCTTTGATGTTACTTTTATAAAATTTGCTATAAATTTTGATTTTTTTACAACAATTTCAGTTTCTATATTGTTTTTTATTGTTAGATATCGATTCATTTTTTATTCCTTTTCTCTTTTATTTTTTGTCCCATTGGGGACGTTTCTGTTTGGGACATTTTTAGGGATTTTGGGGACGGACTCATTTTTCCCTTTTTTATAATTTTAAATTATCTTACTGTTACATAATTACTTAGAATATAACTTGATATATCTAAAATTAGTTTTGCAAAAATAATTTTTTATTCTATATCTCAGATTTCGTGATTAAAAAAAGGGAAAAATGAGTCCGTCCCCAAAATCCCTAAATCAAACACTAGTTTAAACCTGCCACATAACCTGTGGAATATGCTATTTGCAAATTAAATCCTCCTGTGTAGCTATCTACATCAATAATTTCTCCTGCAAAAAATAATCCTTTCACTTTTTTAGATTCCATTGTTTTTGGATTAATTTCTTTGATATTGACTCCTCCACTTGTAATAATTGCCTCTTCTATTGGTCTAAATCCTTTTATTATGATTTCAAAGTCTTTGATTTCTTTTATTAGATGCTCTCTTTCCTTTTTTGTTATTTCATTTACCTTTTTATTAGGATTTATTTTACTTCTTGTAATCACAACAGGTATTAATTTTTGTGGTAACAATTTGTCTAAACTATTTTTAAATTGTTTATTTTTTGCTTCCTCAAAATCTCTTAAGATTCTGTCATTTAATTTCTTTTGATCTAAAGCTGGTTTTAAATCTATTTTTAAAAAAATCTTTTTTTCATGAAATAATTTATCAATATTTTTATATCTAACCAAATGTGCCGATGAACTTAAAATGGTCGGTCCTGAAACACCAAAATGTGTAAATACCATCTCTCCAAAATCTTCATATATTTGTTTATTTTTCTCTATATCGATTAACTTTATTTCCACATTTCTTAAACTTAACCCCTGTAATTCCTTACATTCTGCTTTATCATATACCTCTAAAGGAACTAGCGATGGTTTTATTTTTGTTATACTATGTCCTAATTTTTCTACTAATTGATATCCATCACCTGTTGAGCCTGTTAATGGATAACTTTTTCCTCCTGTGGCTAATATAACTTTATTTGCGTTTATGGTTTCTCTATCTGTTTTTACTCCAATAACTGTATTTTCTCCATCTACCATTTCTGTAAAAATCTCTACAACTTTTGTATTATATTTTATATCTATATCTAATTCTTTAATTCTTTTCGTAAAGCATTTTAAAACGTCAACAGATTTATCTGTTACTGGAAAGATTCTGTTTCCTCTTTCTTCTTTTACTTCTAGTCCTTGTTGTTTTAGAAATTGAATGATGTCTTGATTAGTATATTGCTGATAAGCACTATATAAAAACATACCATTTCCTGGTGTATTTTTGATAAAATCTTCCATCTCTAAAGAAGATGTAATGTTACATCTTCCTTTTCCTGTAATTAAGAGCTTTTTACCTAATTGATTATTTTTTTCTATTATCAATACGTCATTTTTATTTTCTTTAGCCGTAATCGCTGCCATCATTCCAGCAGGACCACCACCAATAACAATTACTTTATCCAAAACAAATTCCTTTCTATGTCCAATTGGGGACGCTTCTATTTGGGACATTATTTTCTCATTTCTTCTATTGCTTTTAATATACCATATTTTCCATAGTCATAGGTTAATCCACCTTGCATATAGGCAATATATGGTTCTCTAATTGGTCCATCACAACTAAGTTCAATAGTTGAACCTTCTGTAAATGTTCCTGCTGCCATGATGACTTCATCTTCATATCCTCCCATTGGACTTGGTTCTGGTACAACACATGAATCAATTGGTGAACCTTTTTGAATTCCTTGACAAAATTTTATTAATTTTTCAGCTGTTCCTAAATGAATGGTTTGCACAATATCTGCTCTTTCATCATTGAATTTAGGTTCTACTGTATATCCTAATTCTTCTAAAATGCAACTTGCAAATATAGCTGTTTTAACACTACTTGCCACTACTTGTGGTGCAAAAAATAGTCCTTTTAATAAATTGGTATTTTGATTTAATGATGGACCAATTTCTTTTCCTATTCCTGGTGCTGTTAATCTTTCTGCACACAACTTTATTAAATGTTCTTTTCCTACAATATAGGCGCCACTTGTTGCAATTCCAGCTCCTAAATTTTTCATTAGTGACCCTACTGCAATGTCTGCTCCTACCTCAATTGGCTCTCTATCTTGCACAAATTCTCCATAACAATTGTCTACCATGATGATAACATCTTTATTGACTTCTCTTATAGCTTGTATTGCTTTTTCTATTTTTTCTATTGTTAAACTTTCTCTTGTAGAATATCCTCTAGATCTTTGAATCTCTACTAATTTAACATTATTTTTTGATAGTCTTTCTTTTATGGTTTCTATGTCAAAATCATTATTTACTAATTCAATTTGTTCATAGTTTATTCCAAAAGCTTTTAAAGAACTTTCACTAACTTCTTTTCCAATTCCAATGACAGTTTGCAAAGTATCATATGGTGCACCTGTTATACTAATCATCGTATCATTTGGACGTAATAATGCAGACAAGGTAATTGCTAAAGCATGTGTCCCTGAAATAAATTGTGCTCTTACTAAACTATCTTCTGCTCTAAATACTCTGGCATAGATTTCCTCTATTTTATTTCTTCCTACTTCATCAATTCCATATCCTGTTGAAGTTGCTAAATGCATTTCTTGTAAATTACATTCTTGAAAAGCTTCAATAACTTTTATGCTATTTTTGTTACAAATATCATCAATTTTCTTAAATTGTGGTTCTATCTTTTTTTCTACTTTTTTTGTTAATTCTAATAATTCTTTATTCATTCTATACTCATATCCCTTCAATATATTGGTTCTGACTCATATATTGTACTATATTTTACATAAATTAGCAATACCGCTTATTTTTATTTACTTTACATAAGTTTTGTGATGTACTATATGAGTCGAAAACAAACTTAGGCTGACCATAGTTATATATGGTCAAAGAAAAAGGAGGATATTACATGAGTAACAAGGAAAGATTAGAGTTCATTAAAAAGTATCACAAAGACTTATACAAACTTCTGGAAGCTCGCGCTCAAATGTGCATTGATAATATGGAATTTATGAATGTACATGATATTAATGAATGTAACAAGTGTGTCAGCTTATATTGTCAAAGACACAATATAAGTGACCCTCAGTTATGTCAGACTCTGCTTTTTAGAATCTGCTAATCTTGTTTCTCCTAACGAAAGCCCAATATTGCAAAATGTTGGGCTTCTGTTTTATTGTATAATAGGACAAATCTAGTTAGAGAGAACTTTTCTCTACTTTTCTAATTTAACTATATATGTCTAAGTTCTCGAAGAAGCGTAAAGATTTGTCGACGCGAAAAATTGCATAGCAATTTTTCTGTGCAACGTTGTTTTTTACTGAATAGGAAAAAATAATTTTTCCTATTCAATAAAAAAACTAGAAAATAAACATATTTTCTAGCTTTTTATATTCATTATTTTTGTGCATATGGTAATAAAGCGATATGTCTTGCTCTCTTGATAGCAATTGTGATATCTCTTTGATGTTTAGCACACATTCCAGTATTTCTTCTTGGTAAGATTTTACCTTTATCACTGATGAATTTTCTTAATTGTTCTGGATTTTTGTAATCTAAAACAAAGTTTTTATCACTACATAATAAACATACTTTTTTTCTTTGTTTTCTGAATCTTGGATTGTAATCCTCATCATAGTTTTTATTATTTCTTTTATTTTGTTTTTTATCTGCCATTTTTTATTTTCCCCCCTAACAAATTAGAATGGTAGGTCATCACTTGAAGACATTTCAAAATCTGCTCCCATACTTCCAGGTGCTGTATTTCCAAATGTATTTTCAAAAGATGTATTATTTGTTTCTCCATCTCTTTTACTATCTGCGAAATAAGCTTCTTCTGCTACAACTTCTGTAACATAATGTTTTTGTCCTTGGTCATCATCCCAAGTTCTTGTTTGAATTCTTCCAACAACGCCTACTTGTTGACCTTTCTTAAAGTATTTGCTACAAAATTCTCCTAATTTACTCCATGCAACAATATTAATAAAATCTGCTTGTCTTTCTTCTCCTTGTCTTACAAATCTTCTATTAACTGCTAGACTAAATGAAGATACTAATGTATTGTTTGTTTGTGTATATCTTGTTTCTGGATCTCTTGTTAATCTTCCCATTAAAATTACTTTATTCATATCTTATCACCTTTCTTACTTTAAATAAAGGCCCCTTCTTTATTTAGTATTTCTTTTTTTATTTTTTCCTTATTTTTCTACTTTTACTGTAATAAATTTTATAATGTCATCTGTAATTCTGTAAACTCTTTCAAGTTCAGCTATTAATTCTGGTTTTGCTTCAAAGTTGAATAACATATATGTAGCTTCTTTGAATTTTTTGATGTCATAAGCTAATTTTCTTTTTCCCATGTTTTCAACTGATTCTACTTTACCATTTTCATTGATTAATCCTGTAAATTTTTCTTCTAAAGCTTTTAAACCTGCTTCATCAACATTTGGATTAACAATGATAATACTTTCGTATTTATTCATCATCTTCACCTCCCTATGGATTTATAACCTGTGTTTTTCACAAGTAGAGACTTAAAAATAGCTATGCTATCTTTAAAGCACAGCTATTTTATCATATTTTTCTCTATAATGCAAGCATATTTTTTATTTTTTATGAATAACTTGTGATATGATTCCCCTTTACAATTGTCCTTTATTAAACTCATGAATTGTATTTTTTATAAACATTCTCTTTTCTTTTTTGGCATTCATTCTATTTATTTGTTTCTGCAACTCTATGATTGGTATTGGTAATATAGAAATACCTAATGTTATCATCCATTGTGCACCAGTTAAGTTTGTTACATCAAATATATTTGCTAAAACTGGAATAAATACAACAATTGTCTGCACAAAGATTCCCAGTATAAAACTTCCTATCAAGAATTTATTTTCTAATATACCAACTTTAAAAATGGATTTTTCACTTTTTATGTTAAAACTGTGGACAAGCTCTAATAGGCCCATACTGATAAAAGCCATTGTTCTTGCTACTTCTACCCCATAATACTTGTTTCCTATGCTAAAAGCAATTAATGTAAGCATACCTATCATAATACCTTCTAATATGATTTTACTCCATAATCCATCTGCAAATATTCCTTTTTTCGAATCCACTGGTTTTCTTTCCATAATATCTTTTTCAGGTGGTTCTAATCCTATGGCAATTGCTGGTAAAGAGTCTGTTACTAGATTTATCCATAACAATTGTATAGCAAGTAATGGTGATTGAAGTCCTAAAACCAAGCCCATAAAAATAGTTACAATTTCTCCTATATTTGTCGCAATTAGAAAATGAATCGCTTTTCTAATATTATCATAAATATTTCTTCCCTGTTTTACAGCATCTACAATGGTTACAAAATTGTCATCTACTAAAATCATGTCTGCTGCATTTTTTGCAACATCTGTCCCACCTTTTCCCATCGCAATTCCAATATCTGCGCTTTTTAATGCTGGACTATCATTCACCCCATCTCCTGTCATTGCTACAACTGCCCCCTTTTTTTGCCATGCTTTTACAATTCTTACTTTATGTTCAGGGGTTACTCTCGCAAAAACTGTATAATCCTGTATTTCTTTTTCAAACTTTTCTTGATTTAGTTTATCTAGTTCTTCTCCTGTTATCGCTTTATCTTTTTTAGAAAATATTCCTATCTTTTCTGCAATGGCTTTTGCAGTTGCAATATGATCTCCTGTTATCATGACTGTTTTAATACCAGCTTTTTTACAGGTTTCTACTGCTTCTTTAACACCTTCTCTTGGTGAATCTATCATACCGATTAAACCTACAAAATTCAAATTGTTTTCGATACTATTACTCTCTATTTTATTTGGTAACTGATTTATGTCTTTATATGCCACAGCAATTACTCTTAGAGCTTTATTTGCCATTTTCTCATTTTCTTTTGTTATTTTTTCTTTATAAACTCCTATACATTTATTTAATAATACATCTGGTGCACCTTTTGTTATTACTCTGTATTTTCCATTTTCTAATCTATGTATGGTTGTCATCATTTTTCTGGTTGAATCAAATGGAATTTCATTCACTCTTGGCATAGATTGATATAATTTATTTTTATCTAATTTATTGATATAAGCAGCTTCTACTAATGCCATTTCTGTAGGCTCTCCAACCACTTCTACCTTTCCACTACTTACTTCTATCTTGCTATCTGTGCACATAGTTGCCAATTCCATTGCAAAATTTGGATTTTCTGCTTTGATTTCTACTACCTTCATTTTATTTTGTGTTAACGTTCCTGTTTTATCTGAACAAATCACATTACTACTACCTAATGTTTCAACTGCTGGTAATTTTCGGATGATACTATTTCGTTTTGCCATTTTAGTTACACCAATTGACAACATAATGGTAACAATTGCTGGCAAACCTTCTGGTATTGCTGCAACAGCTAATCCAACAGAAGTCATAAACATTTCCATTGGTGGTATTTTTTTAATAATTCCTATTACAAAAATCACTAAACAAATCATTAAACAAATCACACCTAATATTTTTCCTACTTGATTTAATTTCTTTTGAATTGGTGTTTCTGGTGATTCGTTTTCAATAATCATATTAGCAATTTTTCCAACCTTTGTATTCATTCCAATTTCTGTAACAACAACTTTTGCATGTCCATTGACAACTGTACTTCCCATAAATACCATATTGATAATATCTCCTAATGGTATTCCTTTTTTGCAAATTGCTGTTCCATCTTTTTCAACAGCTTCTGTTTCTCCTGTTAAACTAGATTCTTCTACTTTTAAATTGAAATTCTCTATAATTCTGCAATCTGCCGGTACACGGTTTCCTGCTTCTAAAATAATCATATCTCCTATGGTTAATGTTTCTGATGGTACTTCTATTTCTTTTCCATTTCGAATGACTTTTGACATTTGTGGTGTCATTTTTTTCAAACTTTCGATTGATTTTTCTGCTTTTGCTTCTTGTAAAACTCCCATAATGGCATTTAATACAACAATCGCTATAATAATGATAGAATCAATATAGTCATTTTCACCTTGATACCATGATACACCAGCTGATACAATTGATGCCATAATTAAAATAATAATCATAAAATCATTAAATTGTTTAAAAAATTTAATAATGATTCCTTCTTTTTTAGCATTTTCTAATTCGTTTTTACCATATTGATTTTGCCTTTTTAAAACTTCACTATCACTTAATCCTTTACAAAAATCAGTATTAAGTGTTTCTTCCACCTCTTCTTTTCTAAGTGTTTCCCACATAAAATTCATCTCCTTTGTATAGACATTTTCATTTTCAGTATTTTTGGGGGGAGGTGGTATATATTATTTTTTTCATTATTTCCTCGGTTTGCTGCATAGATTACAACTTCTAAGTTTTCAATAAATGAGCCTCTCGCTATTCCCGCTTCCTCATTTATTGAAAACTAAGAAGTTATACATCTATTCCACGGCACATTCGTCAATTAATTCAAAAAATAATATATACCACCTCCCCCCAAAAATACTGAAAATGAATAGACTTTATCTTGTCCTTCGTTTTTCTAATTGTATTCACATAGTCTATTTTTATTACTGTTTTTTAACATTTTTTTATCATATTCATATGATGTGGATAGAGGTGTTTTTATGTTACTTAACTGTTTATTTTTAGCAATTTCTAGTAGTATAGATTCTCTAGGAATCGGTATTACATATGGAATTAAAAATACAAAAATAACTATGGGTGCTAAATCTATTTTATTTTTTATTAGCTTTATCATTTCCATTATTTCCATATATTTTGGAAATTTATTAAAATATATTTTCCCTGACTTTCTTATTCATTACTTAGGTAGTTCTCTTTTAATATTAATGGGATTATTTATGTGTTTTCAATCAGTAAAAGTTTCAAAACAAGAATATAAAATAGAAAATGATAAAAATTTAAAAATATCAGATACAGAAAAAATATATTCTTTTTTTATTAAATGTTTGGGGATTACGATTAAAATTATTAAAAATCCTAGCTCTTCTGATTTGGATAAATCCAATGTTATTGATTCTAAAGAATCTTTATTTTTAGGGTTAGCACTTTCTTTAGATAGTTTTTGTATTGGTATTGGTTTTAGTATGATAAATACTTTTTCCATTATATTTCCCTTACTGACAAGTTGTTTTCAATTATTTTTCTTAAGTTTAGGAATTTATTGTGGAAAAAAATTATATTCTTTTAGTAAATTACCTGATAACATTTGGTCAATAATTTCTGGTATTTTATTAATTATCATTGGATTTTGTAAAATGATATAATAATTTGTCTATATAAACTGATTTTATTTTTGTTTTTCCATTGCTTTATGAAGTAAAGCGTGATAGTATAGGAACAAGTACCTAGCGTTATGGTTACAAACTATTATGTGACCTATGTAGTCTATCGCATGAAACAGTTCAGCGATAGTTGCCTAAATGGCAGAAAGGAGTTGCTATAATGAAAGAAGCGCGGTTCAAAAATCTTTCTTATAAAGAAAGGAGAAACAGACTAGCAACAGGACTGAAGAAAAAATCAAAAGGTATTTTGTCTGACAAGGAAATTGATATGATTGTAAGAAAACTCGATATCAATGTCCAATATAATCTGCAACTACTCCACTCTGCTGAAGAAATGCAGAAGGAATTAACACTGATTTGGTGTGAGCCCGATTTTTCTAAATCTCATGTCTCGTATGTACGAGAACATGGTAAAGTTTTATTGGGAACAGCCGGATTCATTCTAATTAAACACAATTGGAATCGGAGTCGGTTTCCGGGTGATTTTCACTCTCGCCCGGTGCTAAATGAAAATGAAAAAACAGTTATCACTGTGGAAAGGCAGCAAATTTCTTTATTTAAAGATGCCTATAAGGAAATTAAGAAAATGTATCGGATTATAATCTATATTCCAGAAACCGTCTAAAACAGTAGCAACACAAACTAAAAAGCGGAGGGGACCCCCCTTTCCGCTTTTTCAGTTTTTTAATTATTCTTTAATTTCATAGATAACAATTTTGATATACCATTTTCCTCCATTGTAATTCCATAAACCGTATCTGCTGCTTCCATCGTTCCTTTTCTATGTGTAATCACTAAGAATTGCGTATTTTTAGAAAATTTCTTTAAATATTCTGCATATCGATAAACATTGACATCATCTAATGCTGCTTCAATCTCGTCTAATACACAGAATGGTGCTGGATTGATTTTTAAAATAGCAAATAACAAAGCAATGGCTGTAAATGCTTTTTCTCCACCAGATAATAGCATCATGTTTTGTAATTTCTTTCCTGGTGGTTGTACCGTTATTTCTATTCCGCATTCTAAGATATTATCTTTATCTTCTAATCGCAAACTTGCAGTTCCTCCACCAAATAATTCTTTAAATACTTCTGCAAAATTTTTGTTAATCATCTCAAATTTTTCTTTAAATTGCTCTTTCATAATACTTGTCATATCAGAAATAATCTTTCTTAATTTTGCCATTGTACTTTCCAAATCCACTCTTTGTTCACACATAAAGTCATATCTATCTTTTAAATTTTTGTATTCCTCTATTGAGTCAACATTAACACTTCCCAATTCTTTAATTTGATTTCTCATATCTTTTACTTTTTTCTGTGTTAATTGTATATTTTCTGGTTTTCTATAATCTACGACATTGTTTGGAGTTAATTCATATTCTTCCCACATCTTGTTGATGATTCCATTAATATCTTCTTCTAGTTTTGTTTTCTTAACATCTACTTTTACCATTTGTGCTTTTAACTCTTCAATGATTTTTAATTTTCTATTAATTTCTTGTTCTTGTTCTGCCAATTTTTCATTTTTTTGGATTCTTTTTTCTTTTAGTTCTTCTATTTTTGAACCGCTATTTTTTACCTCTTCTTTAATTTTCTCTATCTTTTCTTTGATTTCTTCAATTGCTTTTTCCAAATTAAAATTATCTTGCTTGATTTGCTCAATTTGTGTCTTTTTATTTTCGATACTTCTATTTGTGCTTTCAATTTCAGAATGAATTCTTTCTTGAATTTCTTCTATTGAGCTTTCACTTTCATCAAATGAAGATACAGAAATTTTTAAATTGGTAATATCAAAATTCAAATCATCTACATATTTTTGATTATCTTTATTTAATTCTGCAAATTCTGTAATGATTTTTTTCAATTTTTCATTTTCTTCATTAATTGCTTGTATTTTTTCTTGGAATTCTGTTTTATTCTTCATGCTTTCTTCTTTTTGTTCTTCCAATTTTTTGCTTTCTTCTTTTAATTTATTTAATCTTTCCTCTACTCTAGTAATATTTTCCTCTATGCTATTGATTTTCTCTTTCCCTGTTGCATATGTGATCTCTATATCTTGTAATTCTTTTTCAAAAGCTGACGCCTCTTCTAGTACATGTTCAATAGACTCTTGATAAGTTTCTTTTTCCTTTTCAAGTTTTTGTATTTGTTCTTCTAACTTCTTAATTTCTTTTTGTAGCTTTTCGATTTCTCTTCCTCTACCTAGAATATTCACTGTCTTTTTCGCAACAGAACCTCCTGTGATAGCTCCTGATGGATTAATAACATCTCCTTCTACTGTGATAATTCTAAAGCTATATCCATTGTCTTTAGCAACTCTTATAGCCGTTTCCATATCTTGCACAATGACTGTTCTTCCTAATAGATTTAGAATAATGTTTTCAAATTTTTTACTATATTGAATTAAGTCTGAAGCAATTCCAATAATTCCTGTATTTTTACCTTTTATTCTATCTAATTTCTTTCCTTTCACTGATGAAATTGGTAAAAATGATGCCCTTCCTAAATTATTTTTTCTTAAATGTTCAATTAATCTTTTTGCATCTTCTTCATTTTCTGTTACAATATTTTGCAAACTACTTCCTAAACACATTTCAATTGCTGTTTGATATTCTTCTGGTACTTCTATAATATTTGCTAAAACACCATGCATTCCTTTTCCTAATTCTTTTGTTGTCTCACAATCTTTTAATAATGTTTTAACACTTTTGATATATCCTTCTTTTTCTTTTTCTGTTTCTATTAAGAATTTTAATTTTGATTCTTTTATTCTCTTTTCTCCTGAAAGCATATTGATTTTACTATCAAAATCTTTGATTTTTCTGTCTGCTTCTTTTTTTTCTTTGTTTACTTCTTCTAAGTCTGTTAAAATTTTATTTCGTTTACTTTCTATTTCATAAAATTCTTTTGCAATTTCTTCTTTTTTCATTCTGGTATTATCTAGCTCAGAAATATTTCCAGTCATTTCATTTTTGATTTGTGTTTGTCTTTTTTGATAGTTTTGATAATTAATATCTTGCTCACTAATACTTGCTTGCAATTCATATTTTTTATCTGTATTCTCTTCTACTGTTTTTTTATGTTCTTCCATTTCTAATTCTTTACTAGATAATTTTTTTGTGATTTCTGCCAATTCTTTTTCTTTTTCTTCTAACTCTTTTGCAAATTTTTCTCTATTTTGTTTTAAATTTTCTTTCTTTTCTTCTTTTTGTTTTTTCTCCTCTTCTAATTCTTTTGTTCTTGCTGTTAATTCTTCAATTTCTTTTTCAAATCTTTCTTTATTTTGCTTATTATTTTCAATTCTTGTATTAGACACATTAATATCAGAATTTAACATCTCAATTTCTTTTTTGCTTTCAAATCCTAAATTAGACATTTCTTCAATCGATTCTGTAATATGATCAATTTCTAATTTTAATTCTTCTTTTAAAGCTTTGATTCTTTCTAGTCTACCTTCTTCATCATTACATTGGTTTTTATAGATTTCTTCATCTTTTACAATATCTTCTAATTCTTTTTTATATTTTTCTATATTGTATAAAAACAAACCAATCTCAATATTTTTTAATTCTTCTCTTAAATTCAAATATTTTTTTGCTTTTTCTGCTTGTATTTTTAATGGTTCTATATTGGTTTCAATTTCTGCCAATATATCATTAATTCTAAGAAGATTTAATTTGGTATGTTCTAATTTTTTCTCACTTTCCGCTTTTCTTACTCTATATTTTACAATTCCTGCTGCTTCTTCAAAAATATGTCTTCTGTCTTCTGATTTATTACTTAAAATCTCATCTATTTTTCCTTGTCCTATAATGGAATAACCATCTTTTCCAATACCTGTATCCATAAATAGTTCTAATACATCTTTTAATCTACATGGTACTTTATTGATATAATAACCTGTTTCCCCACTTCTATATATTTTTCTTGTAACGGTTACTTCTGTATATTCGATTGGTAGACTCCCATCTGTATTATCAAATACCAATGATGCTTCTGCAAACCCTAATGATTTTCTATTTTGTGTACCTGCAAAGATAATATCTAATGATTTTGAACCTCTTAATGATTTCATACTTTGTTCTCCAAGTACCCATCTAATAGCATCTGATATATTACTTTTTCCAGAACCATTTGGTCCTATGACACTTGTAATTCCTGGCATAAATTCTAATACAGTTTTATCTGCAAATGACTTAAATCCTTGTAATTCTAATCTTTTTAAATACATGTATATCTCCTCTTTCATCTGTCCGGTTCTTGTCGAATTTGGGGCATTTGGGGACGTTTCCATTTGGACATTTTTAACAAAATCCCATGTAAACCGAAAAAATTCATTTCATATTTTGTGAAGCATATTATTCTAAAAAATCAAGACAAGATGAAAATGTCCAAATGGAAACGTCCCCAAATGCCCCAGATTCGACAAATCATTTTTACTTTTATACTATATACTATTTTGGTCTAAAAAACAAGCAAATCTTTTTACTTTTTCTGCTACAGTTTAGATTCAAATTCTTAAAGATACTAACTGTAATCTTTTTATTTCATATTTAAATAAATTGCTTTTCTTTTCCATTTATAATTTTTTAAAAGATGATTGATTTTTCTTCTATGTTTTATTATAGTATTTGTAACAATCATTTATTATGGGAGGTTTTGTGATGCAAAACATGCTTATTGGAACATATTCTCAAAATGGAATTTATACTTTGCAATTTCATAATGCTTCACTTTCTTTATTGAATAGATCTGATACATTTGAAAATTGCTCATATCTTTCTTATTCTTCTAACCATATTTATGGAATTATAGAATATTCTGAAAGAGACATTTATAAAGATGGTTCTTTAATTTCTATGACACCTACTTTTTCAAATCAATATGCTTTTCCTATTTCAGGAAAAGGTCCTTGTTTTATCCTATTAGATGATATACGAAACTTACTTTATATTGCTAATTATGGAGATGGCACACTTGATGTTTTTTTATTAGATAGCAATGGCAATATTATTTCTTCCATTTATCATAAATCATATACTTCACATTCTCGTATACATCATCTTGCATTTTCAGAAGACAAAAACATGTTATTTATTAGTGATTTAGGTGATAACAAAATGTATGCTTATCAAATTATTTTTGAAAATCAAACATTAGAATTAAAAGAATTAAGCTATTATGCTTTTCCTAATGGTACTTCTCCTAGACATTTAGCTATTTATCAAAATCATATATATGTCATAACTGAGGATTCTTGTGAATTATACCATTTCACATTTTCAGAAAATACTGGTTTTCATTTTGTAAATTCTATTTCTATTCTTGGAAATGATAGAAGAGAAAATGATACTGGATGTGCCATTAAAATTAGTCAAGACGGAAAATTTATTTATACAAGCATTAGAGGAAAAGATTGTATTTATGTATTTTCAAGCACTCCTGAAGTAAATTTGATTCAGACGATTTCTTGTTTTGGAAAAACACCTAGAGATATTCAGTTTGACATTTTTGAAAATTATTTACTTTGTGCCAACCAAAACTCAGGAAATATTTCTATTTTTAATAGAAACCCAAAAACAGGATTACTTCAATATAATAATAGTTATCATATTGACAATCCTGCATGTATCATTCCTTATGAAATTTGACCAGAATCTACCACTATATTTTGTCCTGTAATTGCTTTTGTAATATTAGTTAAAGCATAGACTGCATCTGCTATATCACTTTGTTTGGTAAATTCATTTAATGCAAGCATATCTTTATATCGATAATTATAGAAATTTCCATTACTTGCAATTTCTTCTTTTGTTGGTACTGTACCTGGAGAAACAACATTGATTCTAGTGTTTTTTCTCCCTAATTCTTTTGTTAAAGCTTTCATAATTCCGTATATTCCTGATTTAGCAGCACTATATACTGGCAAATTAAATGTTTTTAGTGCATTTACAGAAGATATTAATGTAATTGTTTTATTATTCTTCTTTTCATTTTCTAATAGCTGTAAAAATATTTTTACTATATAAATATGACTTGTTAAGTTTAAATTTATAGATTTTTCTATTTCTTCAAATGTTACAGATTGTATTCCATCTATTTCTGTTGGCATTGGTCTTCCTGCTGCACTAATTAAATGAGTTATCCTTCCATATTTTTCTTGTATTTTATTATATACATTCTTTAAATCTTCTATATTTGTGACATCTGCTTGATAATATTCATAATTTTCATTTTTTAAAAATTCACTATTAGATGTATTTTCATGGATGTCTGTCGCAATAACTACACTTCCATTTTCTAAATATTTTTTTACAATTTCTTGGGCAATATTGCCATCTCCTCCTGTAATCAATACAATTTCTTTTTCCATTATGTTCTCCTATCTTTCATATATAATTAATGTTCTTTCTTTTCCTTCTTTTTCAATTATCTCTGGCTCTTTTAGTATCTTATTGATGATATTTTTTTCTCTAAAATATGGTTCACATCCGTCTGAATAAGCACATATATACTTGATATTGGTTAAATCAATTGCATATGTATCTATATAATATTCTGCCTCTGTTTCTCCTGTTAATACACCAAATGATATATCTTTTCCTTGATATTTCATTTCTGGTTTATTTCTATAATCTCTTCTTACCATCATTCTATCTTTTGCATTGTTCCAATCAAATTGATTTTGTTTACTATATATATTTTCTAAATAATTTTCAAAAGATTTATGATTGTTAATGGTTTCAAATTGAACATTACCATTTTCATCTAATGCCATAATGTGTGAATCTCCTATTGAAAAGCAATATAACATATTAGAAGAAATATATCCTCCCACTGCTACACACCCATAATAATCATTTGCCAAATAATCAATTTCTCTATTTTGATTTATTTTAAAAATATCTTTATTTACCTTTTTTACAATTTCTAAAATCGTTTCTCTAGATATATTTTGCAAATCACTTTCTTGTAAATAATTTATAAATTGATTTACACATATTTTAGCAGATTCATATGCTCCACTTGGATTAGGATATGTTTCTACCCATTCTTTTACTTCTTCTTCATTTTTAGGATATGGTACTGCTTCTCCTTTTATAGTATCTCTTGTGACACCATCTGCTACACAAAACATATCTTCCTTTGCCATATAATAATCTTCAGCAATTGGTTTTAAATTAAATTTTTCGAAAATTTTATTATCATACATCTTTGCAAATTTTAATTTAAACATCGATCTTTTCCTCTCTAAATTCATCATCATATTTAGATATTTCTTTATACATTTTAGCATCTGGTCTTGACATATTTTCCCTAATTTCTTTTGGTAAATGAAGTCTAATCTCTGCAATAATTTTGCAATAATTTATCGCTTCTTCATAATCTTCTTTTAAGATTTTATCAATTACCATTCTCAATGATACTTGTGCTGCAGGTACTTTTAAATCTATACTTAATTCATAAAACCATCTCATCTCTTTTAATATGTCCACTCTTTGTTCATATGTAAGTAAATTTGAATCAATAAATTTGTATAACATATATGCCATATTTTTTGCATATGTATATCGATAAAATCCAATATGCCCACTATTTTTAAAGTTTTCATAAATAATTTTATATGCTTTATTAATTCTTGAAAAGTAATCTCTTGAACAATTAAAAGATACAGATTTTTTTCTTCTATTTCCTTCATTTCTTTGTCTATAACAATATATAATTTTATTTGTATAATATACTTTTGTAGATTTTATAAAACATGAGGTTGTAAAATATGCATCTTCTGCTGGTACTTCTTCTAAAAACTGTATGTTATTTTCTTCTATAAAAGATCTCCTAAAAATTTTATTACAAGCTGATGAGTTTAATATAAAGAAAGATTTTGTATAATCTGTAATGCTTAATTTAAAGTCTTTGTATTTTTCTTGATCAAATATTGGTTTTTCCCAAATTGTTCCATCGAAATCAGCATTTACATAATTTGCAGTAATAAAATCTGCTTTTTTCTTTTCTATTGTATTAAACATAATTTCACAGGCATCTTCTATAAAAAAATCATCTGCATCTGCAAACATGATATATTTTCCTTCTGCCCTTTTTAAGCCTTCATTTCTAGCTGTTCCAGCTACCTTATGATTTTTTTCTAATTTTATACCAATAATATTATCATATTTCTCTTCATATTCATCCATAATTTTAGTAGAATTATCTTTTGAATAATCATCTACCATGATAACTTGTATAGTCCTAAAATCCATTGTTTGGTGAACAATGGATTCTAATAATTCTCTTAAATATTTTTCTGCATTATATATCGGTATTATAATTGTTATGTTATACATTTTGCTCCTCCCTAATATAGGAATATTTTAGTTCTAGTATTTTTTACATATTTTTATCAATGTCAGGCAATAATTGTTTCTTTCTTGAAACAACACCTGGTAAAAATGCTCTATGATTTTCTAGTTTTACATCAAATGCTTTTTCAACTGCATCTGTTCTTTTTCCTAAAGCAATGATTTCTGAATTACTATTTAAAATGTCTGTAATAGCAAATACAAATAACTGTAATCCTTTCTTCTCTATTTCACTATTAATAGCACTTTCTAAATCTGTTTGTCTTTTTAAGACATCTTCGATACTTACTGTATTTACTTGTGCAATCACAAATTTATTTCCATCTTTATCAAGATTTTTAGCATCTAAATTTACCAATTCTGCTTCTGAAAAGTCTCCTAAATCTGTTCCTGCTTTTAACATTTCTAATCCATATTCTTGAATATTAATTCCAGCTATTTCTTCTAATTCTGTTAATGCTTTTTTATCATTTTCTGTTGTTGTTGGTGATTTTAATAATAAAGTATCTGATATAATTGCACTTGCCATCAAAATAGATTCTTCTTTATTAATTTCATGTCCTAATCTTTTATATTCTTCAAATAAAATCGTACAAGTACATCCATATGGTTTTGCTGTGTAAGATAAAGGTTCTGATGTTTCAAAATTTGCTATTCTGTGATGATCTGTTACTGACCATATTTTAGCTTTTTCAATTCCTTCTACACTTTGATTAAATTCATTGTGATCTACTAGTGCTACACCTTGTCCTTCTTCTACTTTATCTAACATTTCTGGTGCTTCTATATGTAAATAATCTAATACATATTGTGTTTCTTTATTTACTTTTCCTAATCTCTTTGCAACTGTGTTATTTTCTCCATTTCTTTTGTCTAATCTTTCACTTACTAAACTTGCACATATTGAGTCTGTGTCTGGATTTTTGTGTCCAAATATAAATACTTCATTTTCCATATTCATTTCTCCTTTTTCGTTTTTCTTATCTTATCCATTATATTTTCATTTATGAAATTTGTCAATAATTAGAAATCTTAAATGATTCTTAAGTTTTCTGCTTGTTTGTTTATTCAAAAATAAATCTCACTTCTCAAAAACTTTTTTTCTACTTTTCTAATTCAACAAAAAAAGAATAGAAGATTCCCTCATCTATTCTTTGCCATTTTTTTCTATTTGGTTTCACTTTTTTCTATATTTTTTAATATATTTTCTAATTCTTTTTTATTAAAATGATATTTCTTATTACAGAAATGACAAACCAATTCCGCTTCTCCTTCTTTTTCAATAATATCTTGCATTTCTTCTTTACCAATTGTCATTAAAGCATCTTGCATATGTTCTTTTGAGCAGTCACATTTAAATTCTGGTACAATACTATCTTCTAAGATTTCTACATTTTCGTCTCCAGTTATTTTTTTTGCAATTTCTTCTAATGTTAAGTTTTGATCCAACATTTTTGACATTGCTCCAGCCTTAAATATTGATTGTTCTACTATTGATATATCTTCCTCTGTCGCATCTGGCATTGGATTAATTAGATATCCGCCACTTGCTCTCACCCCATTTTTGTCTACTAACACACCTAGTGCAACTGCTGAATTTCTTTGTTCTGAATTGACAAAATAATTTGCAAAATCTTCTGCAATCTCACCTGATACTAATGGAGATATTCCAATATATGGATCTTTTAATCCAATATCTTTTACTACATTAATATATCCCTCATATCCTACTGCTCCACTAACATCTAATTTTCCATCTTCATTTAATGGCAATTCTACAACTGGATTTGTCGCATATCCTTTTACAATTGGTTTATTATTTGCTGTTGCAATCATAACACCAATTGGTCCATTTCCTTTTAATTGAACCGTTAATTTATCTTTACTTCCTTTCATTTCTGTTGCCATGATAGCTGTTATTGTTAATAGTCTTCCAAATGCAGCAGTTACAACAGGACTCATATCATGTGTTTTTCTAGCTTCTTCTACCATTTTTGTTGTATTCGCACATATCACTGAAACTCTCCCACCATGTGCTAAAAATTTGATTATTTTATCTGACATTTCGTCTTTCCCTCATTTCCTTTTAAATTTTGTTTTCGTTTATTTATATCATAAATCTTTACTTTTTTCAAGTTATTATGGGTTAGGACAATAGCGGGCTTTTTTTTACATTTTTCTGTTCATAACATTTCAAAGCCCGCGTCATTTCTCCGCATAACTTATCTGTAGCTTGCTTTGCTCACGCACAGCTAAGAAATGTTCGGCGCCAAATTTTAGGTTAGTAAAATTTGTGTGCAATCGTTAGAGCGAAGCGTAAAGATTTGTCGACGCGAAAAATTGCATAGCAATTTTTCTGTGCAACGTTGTTTTTTGTTGAATAGGAAAAACTCGCTTTTTCCTATTCAACAAAAGAGCAGTATCTTTTCAACTGCTCTTTTACTGATGTATCTCAAACATATCTTTTCCTTCGCCACAAACTGGGCAAACCCAATCATCTGGTAAATCTTCAAAAGGTGTTCCTGCTGGTATTCCTGCTTTTTCATTTCCAAACTTTGGATTATATATATATTTACATTCTATACATTCATATCTTTGGTTCTCTGTTTTTTCTGTTTTAAAGTTTCTATATCCTAAACTAATTGCCACAATTACCATAAGTAAAAATGATAATGCTTTCCATATTCCGCTTTCTAACATAATCACTGCAAATATTCCAAATGTTGCACTAATTCCATATAATATTAGAACTGCTTGTTTTTGGCTAAAACCTTTGGCTACAATTCTATGATGTAAGTGTCCTTTATCTGCTTTAAATATGGCTTTAATAGATTTTCCCTTTATCAACCTTCTAACAATTGCCCAAAATGTATCAAATAATGGTAATCCTAAAACAATTAATGGTAATACAATAACAGCTGCAGTATAGGTTTTTGCTACTCCTAAAATAGAAATAATAGATAATGAAAATCCTAAGAAGTTTGATCCTGTATCTCCTATAAATGTTTTTGCTGGTGCAAAATTAAATGGTAAAAATCCAACCAATGCACCTGCAAGTGCTGTTATAAGTAGTATAGCTACCATTGGTGAATCATTTAATACAAATATGATTAATAATGAAATTGCTGATATAACAGATATTCCTGAAGATAAACCATCTAATCCATCAATCAAATTAATCGCATTTGTTACACCTACAATCCAAATAACTGTTATGATAATAGAAAACATTTCTTGCATTTCTATTGTGTTTAAAAATGGTAATGTAATATCTTCTATTCTTATACCAAATGCCACTGCTACAATTGCTGCCAATACTTGTCCTATCAACTTTGTTATTGGCTTTATGGTTTTTATATCATCAACAATACATACAATCGAGATAATCAATATCCCAAAAAACATTCCTAGTAGTTTTTTTCCATACTGTTCTATTCCGAAATAGATTAATAGAATTTTCTATGCTCATGACAATTAATAAATAGATTACAGAAACTAAGAAACCTAATATGACTGCTGGTCCACCAAATTTGGGCATTGCCTTTTTATGCATTCTTCTTTGATCTTTTGGAACATCTACTGCACCTACTTTATGCGCAATTTTAATAGTATATGGTGTTGCCATAAATGTTACGATAAATGCAAGCAAAAATGCAATTGCAATATCTCCCCACATATTCATTCCTCCATATTATTTCATATTTTCATTTTCAATTTCTTCAATTATTTTGATTCTTTCCATATGCCTTCCGCCTTCAAATTCTGTTGCAATCCACATCCTTAATATACAAATTGCTTCATTAACACTTACATAATCTGCTCCTAATGCTAATATATTGCTATCATTATGCAATCTTGAAAATTTTGCTGTTTCTTCATTGTAACATGGTGTACTTCTAATCCCTTTAAATTTATTTGCTACAATACTCATTCCTAAACCAGAACGACAAATTAGTATTCCTTTTTCTGCTTCTCCTTTTTGAACAGAAAGTGCAACTTCTTTTGCAATATTAGGATAATCCACCCTTTCTTCGTTCATACAACCATAATCTATATATTTTATTTCTTTTTCATCTAAGTATCTTTTTATTTCCTCTTTTAACTTATATCCTCCATGATCACAACCAATTGCTATCATCTTTCTTCCTCCTTTTTGAACAATAGGGACGTGTCAAATCGTTCAAAATCTAAACGAAAGGGACAGACCCATATATTCATATTTTTATCTCTATATAAAAATATATCATAAGTTTTTTTATAATACAATAATAAATTGTAAAATTCACTTGCATTTCATAAAAAAATGTGTTAGAATATCAAATGTTATAATGAATAATTGACTAAGAGGAGGTGCTTATAGATGCCAAATATTAAATCAGCTAAGAAAAGAGTTAAAGTAATTGAGAAAAAAACTTTAAGAAATAATATGATAAAATCTGGATATAAATCAGCTGTTAGAAAATTTGAAGAAGCTGTTGAGGCTGGAAATTTAGAAGAAGCCAAAGTTCTATTTTCTGAAGCAACTAAAAAAATAGATCAAGCTTGTACAAAAGGTGTTATTGTAAAGAACACTGCAGCTAGAAAAAAATCTAATTTATCAAAAAAATTAAATGCCGCTATGGCTTAGAACAATAGCGGGCTTTTTTAGATATTTTCTTTGTTTGTAATATTTCAAAATCCCGCGTAATTGTTCTGCGCCAATTTTACGCAAGTAAAATTGTGTGCACTCGTTAGAGCCAAGCGTCGTTCTTGGATAGAAAAAAATGCTTTTTATTATCCAAGAACTAAATAAAGATTATGCATAGTTTTTATTAAAAACAATGGTTAAAACTTCCATTGTTTTTTTTCTTCTTTCATGTTACGATAAATATAGTATTTTATGAATAGAGGTGTCCCATTTATGATGAAAATATTTATGCAAATTTATAGAAATTTGGATAAAAAAATATCACATATTTTGAAAATTGGTCTTTCTTTTTCTTTTATCATCTGCTTACTTTCATCAATGGTTTTACTTACATATATGCTATTTTTTACATATCCAATCATTTATTATATAGGAATTTTGGGAATTGTACTTGGATTAAATTTTGCTATGAGTTTTATTATTTCAGCTACCATTATTGATGATGTAAAAAAAGAAAGTTTTTAATAATACAATATATGATAAAAATTTTTTATGTATATTTCTTGACAAAATTACATAAACTGTGTAAAATAGTATCTAACAATTCAAAATATATTTGCGTTTGGACAATGAAAGCAGTTAGAAGTTACTTTTAGAGAATAAGGGTCACTGGCTGAAAGCCCTTTAAGGTCAACCTAAACTTGTGAAACACATTGGAGCAATTTTTAATAAAGTGGAAAATTAGATAGATATATGCATTTATTTAGTTTTCAAGCTGGGTGGTACCGCGGATTTATTTCGTCCCTGCAATTTTGCAAAGGGCGTTTTTTTGTACTCTTTTTCGGATACAAATTATGCTCTAACAAATTTAAAAGAGGTAAAGTTGAAAAACAATTACAATTTTTTTCCAACTGGATTTATACCTTAAGAAAGGAATGAGTAAATATGAATGAGTACAGAACACACAACTGTAACGAAATCACATTAGAGGATGTGGGAAAACAAGTTAGAATTAGTGGATGGGTTCAAACCATTAGAGATTTAGGAGGATTGGTTTTCCTAGACATTCGTGATATGTATGGAATTACACAAGTTGTAACTTCAGGAAAAGCTGAAGATGTAGATTTTGCTTCACATATTCCCATCGAATCTACAGTTACTGTATATGGTACAGTAAAAAAACGTGATGAAGAAACCATAAACCCTAAACTAAAAACTGGTTTAGTAGAAATTCGAATTGAAGATATTAAAATTTTAGGAAAAAGAACTCAAAATCTTCCTTTTGAAGTCAATACAAACCAAGAAATCAGAGAAGATTTAAGATTACAATATCGATTCTTAGATTTAAGAAATGATCGATTAAAAAACAATTTATTATTAAGAGCAAATGTAATTCAGTTCTTAAGAACGCAAATGATTGAACAAGGATTTTTAGAAGTACAAACTCCAATACTTACAAGTTCTTCACCAGAAGGTGCCAGAGATTATTTGGTTCCAAGTAGATTACATCCTGGAAAATTTTATGCCCTACCTCAAGCCCCTCAACAATTTAAACAATTATTGATGGTTTCTGGTATTGATAAATATTTTCAAATTGCACCATGTTTTAGAGATGAAGATGCAAGAGCTGATAGAGCTCCTGGTGAATTCTATCAATTAGATATGGAAATGAGTTTTGCAACACAAGAAGATGTATTTCAGGCAATAGAACCTGTCATTTACAACACCTTCAAGAAGTTTTCTGACAAAGAAATTGCAGAATATCCATTCCCAAGAATTCCATATAAAGAGGCTATGTTAAAATATGGCACAGATAAACCTGATTTAAGAAATCCTTTAGAAATTGTTGATGTTACAGATGTTTTTGAACATGTAGATTTACGCGCTTTTCAAGGTAAAATTGTTAGAATCATATCTACACATGATGTAGCTAATGAGCCAAGAAGCTTTTTTGAAGGTATGACAGATTATGCGATAAAAGATTTAAAAGCCAAAGGTCTAGCTTGGCTAAGAATTTTAGATGATGGAAGTTTCCAAGGACCTATTGCCAAATTCATACCTGATGATGCTAGAATTGAAATGTGCAAAAGAACCAATTCAAAACCAGGAGATTGCTTATTCTTTATTGCTGAAGTTCCTGGTGTTGTTGAAACTTTATCTGGACAAATTAGAGATGAACTTGGAAAAAGACTTGGTTTAATTGATAACAATGTTTTCAAATTTTGTTGGATTATTGATTTTCCAATGTTTGAACTTGATGAACATGGAAAGGTTAGCTTTAGTCATAACCCATTTTCTATGCCACAAGGTGGTTTAGAAGCTTTAGATAATGAAAATCCTTTAGATATTTTAGCGTATCAATATGATATTGTGTGTAATGGAGTTGAACTTTCTTCTGGAGCCGTTAGAAATCATGACATTGATATCATGTTAAAAGCTTTTACAATGGCAGGATATACAGAAGAAGAAGTAAAAAATAAATTTGGTGCTTTATATAAAGCATTCCAATTTGGTGCTCCACCACATGCTGGTATCGCGCCTGGAATTGATAGAATGCTTATGCTATTATCTGATTCTGATACGATTAGAGAAGTAATTGCCTTCCCACTAAATAGCAAAGCACAAGACTTAATGATGGGTGCTCCAAGTAATGTAAGACGTGATCAATTACGAGATGTGCATATTATGATTGATAAAAAATAAATTATCATACGTAAAAGAGACTTCTTGATGAAGTCTCTTTTTCATATATTCATATATTTATATATACATTAATTTAATTATTTTTTGTTTACTAAATCTTTTAATGCTTTACCAGCTTTGAATACTGGAGCTTTTGATGCAGGTATTTTGATTTCTTCTTTAGTTTGTGGGTTTCTACCTTTTCTAGCTGCTCTTTTTCTTACTTCAAAAGATCCAAATCCAACTAATTGAACTTTATCTCCTTCTTTTAAAGCATTTGTTACAACTTCTACGAATGCATTTACTGCTTCTTCAGCTGCTTTTTTTGTGTCTCCTGTTTTTGCAGCTACTGCTGCGATTAATTCAGCTTTGTTCATTTAAATTACCTCCTATAAGTATAATGTTATGTACTTTTATTGCTTAGAGCGGCAATAAATGTACTACTATATAAATTTATTCGCCAAAAATATATAAAATCCTTCTTTTTTTCTGAAATTTTAATATATTTTTAACTTTTCTAATATCATACAAATCTTATTTCCTGCTGGTAACATTTTTATTTCTTGTTTTGAAAATACATGTAATACAACAACTGCCAATGCATAGATAATGATTGCAGATACTATTGCTATTATTGTAGCCAAAGTTTGTGTAATTATTCCTAAAAGTACTGAATATATAAAATATGAGCAAATTCCCATAATCGCTGTTGCTAATATTGGTTTTATAACAAATCTTCTGACTCCTAATTTTAATTTTATTGTTCTTTTTAAAGCTGCAATCGATATCATAAATGCTACTAAATGACATGCTACTGATGCAATAGCAGCTCCATTAACACCTATGGAAGGTATTGGAACTAAAATCAAATTTAAAATTAATTTTACAATCACACCGGCATCCTAAAGCCATTGCTGGCACTCTTAATTTTCCATATCCTTGTAAAATAGAATTAATTGTTTGATCTAATATCGTAAAAATAATTGTTAATGCACTAATTTGCAATACAAGTGTCCCTGAACTTGCATTTGGATATAATAAATTTAGTATTGGTCCAGCAAATATGCACATTCCCACTGTGCATGGAAGTCCAATTAGCATAGACATCAGTAATGTAAATGTTGATTTTTGCTTTATTGATTTATAATCTTTTACTGCCTTAGCAGCTGATATGGCTGGAACTAATGCTGTTGCAAAAGCGACATTAAATGATAATGGTAAACTTGTTAAAGTATCTACTTTTCCTCCTAAAATTCCATATTGTGTAACAGCCATATCTTCACTCATAAACTGTTTTAAACTTCTTACAACTGTAAAAGAATCTATGTTTTTATTTAATGAAGACATAATGGCAGTTAGTGCAATTGGAATAGATACTAATAAAATCTTTTTTACAATACTTCTAACTCTTTCATATTTATAATTAACTGTTTCTCTTATTTCTGAGGCAATTTCTTTTCTTCTGGTTTTATAGAATAGATATAAATAACCAAATCCTACAAATGTTGCAAGTGTTGTAGCTAATGTTGCTCCTCCTGCCATCCATACAGTTGATGTGTTAGAAATAATGGCAACAATTTCTACTAATATAATAGTAAGTGTTGTTTTAAAAATTTGTTCCAATGTTTGTGATCTTGCTGTTACTTTTAGATTTTGTCTTCCGTTAAAATATCCTCTCATAACAGATGAAATCGCTACAAAAAATACGGCTGGTGATAATGCCACCATTGTCATCTCTGCATCTGGAATTTGTAACCATTGATTAGCAATTAAACCTGCTCCAAAAAATAGCATTAAACTTCCAATTAAACCAATAACCGCAAATGTTGCAAATGCTATTTTAAAAATTCGATAAGCACCTTTATGATCCCCTACTGCCACTCTTTCTGAAACTAGTTTTGATATAGCATTCGGTACACCTGTTGAAGAAATGGTTAATAATACTGCATAAATTTGATAACTTGCTGAAACAATTCCATTTCCTTGATCTCCAAATCCTTCTCTATTTGTTAAATATAAATTATATACAAGTCCAAGCAGTTTTATTAGCAATTGTGAAAATATTAATGTAACAACTCCCTGCATAAAAGTTTCTTTTTTTCCTCTAGAAACTTTTTTTTCTGCTGTATCTGTCATCCAATCCCTCCTGTTTTCATATATTGTTCTTATTTATATATCATTTATTTATGTATATAATGTGATGTATTCTTATCATATACGAAAAATCTGTTTTTAACTTGATTTTATATAAGATTTTCCCAATAAATTAAGTTTATTATATGTCTCTTTTTAATTGTACGAATTAATTATAAATTTAATTACTAAATTATTCAATAGTTTTGAATTTTTTTCTTGAAAACTAAGAAAGTTGACAAAGAAAAGGGATTTTGGGGACGGACTCATTTTTCCCTTTTTTATTAAAAAATTTCTATAAAAATTTAGCTTATAGAAATTTGTGTAATAACTTTATATTTTTTAGATAACTCAAATCAAAAAGGGAAAAATGAGTCCGTCCCCAAAATCCCTTTTCTTTGTCAATTTTTTAGATTTTTTTTGCTAAAATTATTGACATTTTCGCATTTTTGTATTAGAATTATTTAGCAATTATATATTTATTAGTTAGATATGATTTAAATATAAAATCTCTCCCCGGTGGTTTTAGATTTAAATTTCATATATAAAAAATTTATAATAATAGGAGGGTATTATCATCATGAATAATACGACATATAGCGCAAAAGCAAATGAAGTAGAAAGTAAATGGTATATTATTGATGCAGCTAACAAACCACTTGGTAGAGTTGCTACAGAAGCTGCAAAATTATTAAGAGGAAAACACAAACCAACATATACACCTAATATTGATATGGGTGATCATGTTATTATCCTTAATTGTAAAGATGTTATCTTAACAGGTAACAAATTAAATCAAAAAGTTTATAGACATCATTCTGGTTATATTGGAGGAATGAAAGAAGTTCCTGCAAAAGTAATGCTTGAAAAAAATCCAGAAAAAGCTATGACATTAGCTATCAAAGGAATGTTACCACATACATCTTTAGGTAGAAAAATGGCTAAAAAATTAAGAGTTTATGCTGGTAGTGAGCATGAAAACCAAGCACAAAAACCAGAAGTATGGGAGGTAAAATAATATGGCTAAAAAAGAAAATGTAGTTTTTTATGGTACAGGTAGAAGAAAATCTTCAGTAGCAAGAGTTAGACTTGTTGAAGGTAATGGAAAAATAACAATCAATGGTAAAGATATTGATGAATTCTTCGGATTAGAAACTTTAAAAGTTATCGTTAGACAACCATTAACAGTTACAAATACAACTTCTAAATATGATGTTATTTGTACAGTTAAAGGTGGAGGATTCACAGGTCAAGCTGGAGCAATTAGACATGGTATTGCTAGAGCTTTAAATGAAGCAAATCAAGAATATAGACCAGCTTTAAAATCAAGCGGATTCTTAACAAGAGATCCTCGTATGAAGGAAAGAAAAAAATACGGTCTTAAAAAAGCTCGTAAAGCTCCACAATTTAGTAAAAGATAGAAAATATCAAAACTCAGAAGTATTAAAACTTCTGAGTTTTTTGTTGTTTATTTATGTATTTTTACTATTTTATAAATATAAGTCCATATCATCTTCTGCCGCAATAACTTCTATTCCATATTTTTTCGTTAAGTTTTTGGCGATTTCTGGTGGATTCTCACTCAATATATTTTTATTAAAATGTGTTATTATCACTTTAGTTGGTTTTATTGTTTTTATAAATTCTTCTACTGCTGGTATATCCAAATGTTTTGCTTTTTCTTTATTATTGATATAATAAGCTACATTCATGATTAATATATCACAATCTTTGTAAGAGTTTAATAATTTTGGAAAATATTTTGTATCTGTTACAATTCCTATTTCATTTTTACTCGTTTTTATTGTAAATCCATAACATTCTACTCCATGGTCATGTGGTATAGAGGCTGTAATTTCTAGATTTTTTATTTTATATGTTCTATCTGCTTCTGTCGTTTCTATCTTTTCAGGGAAACTTTCCAAATATGGTTGTAAAATTTGATTTTCTATCGCTTGTTTTGGTACTATTACTTTTCCCCTTTTTTCTCTTCCACCATTTGTCATTAATTCTGTAAATATATTTAAATCATTGGCATGATCTATATGAACATGTGATACGATAATTCCATCAATTGTTTCCTGGTTACCATATGTATGAATATATTTATAAAATGTATTAATTCCAGGATCAAAAACAATATGTGTATCATCAATGTTTATGTATAGTCCTCCTGCTGACCTTATGTTCTTAAAAATAATATCTTTATTTCCTGTTGTTCCAAAAAAGTGAATATAGTCCATCTTCTTCTCCCTTTATTAAAACTTCTGATTTTTTGTTTTATTTCAAATCAATTTTTCAAACTCTGCATTGGTGCTGGAATTTGTCCTCCTCTATTTATAAACTTAGCAGAAGAATGTGAATTTACTTTCATAATTGGTCCATATCCAAGTAATCCACCAAAATTCAATTCTTCTCCTTCTTTTTTTCCTATTGCTGGTATCACACGCACAGCTGTTGTTTTAGAGTTAACCATTCCGATTGCTGCTTCATCTGCTATAATTGCTGAAATTGTTTCTGCTGGTGTTTCTCCTGGAATAACAATCATATCTAACCCTACACTACAAACCGCTGTCATTGCTTCCAATTTTTCTAATAATAATGCTTCACATCTAGCAGCATCTATCATTCCTGCATCTTCTGTTACTGGTATAAAAGCTCCTGAAAGTCCTCCAACTTTAGAAGAAGCCATAACCCCTCCTTTTTTTACTGCATCATTTAATATCGCTAACGTTGCTGTTGTACCATGTGTACCACATTTTTCTAATCCCATTTCTTCTAATATATGTGCTACTGAATCTCCTACTGCTGGAGTTGGTGCTAATGATAAATCCACTATTCCAAATGGTACACCTAATCTTTTAGATGCTTCTGTCCCTACTAATTGTCCCATACGTGTAATTTTAAAGGCTGTCTTTTTTATGATATCTGCTATCTCTGTTATATTTGCTTCTGGTGCTTTTGCTATCGCTGCTTTTACAACACCTGGTCCTGAAACTCCAACATTTATAACACATTCTGGTTCTCCTACTCCATGAAAAGCTCCCGCCATAAACGGATTATCTTCTGGTGCATTGCAAAAAACAACTAATTTAGCACTTCCTAAACAATTTCTGTCCGCTGTGATTTCACTTGTTTTTCTTACAATTTGTCCCATTAATTTACAAGCATCTAAATTAATTCCTGCTTTTGTTGAACCTATATTAACAGATGCACAAACCCTTTCCGTTTTACTAAGCGCCTCTGGAATGGATAAAATCAATTCTTTATCTCCAACACTAAATCCTTTTTGAACAAGTGCGGAATATCCACCTATAAAATTAACATTACAATCAATCGCTGCTTTTTCTAAGGCCAATGCAAACTTTACTGGATTCCCTTTTGAAGCTGCCGAAATAATTGCAATCGGTGTTACAGATATTCTTTTATTAATAATTGGAATACCATATTCTTTCTCTATTTCCTCTCCTACTTTTACTAAATTTTTAGCATAACTTGTTATTTTTTTATATACCTTCTCACATGCTTTATCAATATCTGGATCAATACAATCTATTAATGAAATTCCCATTGTTATTGTACGAATATCCAAATTTTCTTCTTGTATCATTTTTATTGTTTCTAAAATATCACCTGTATTTACCATGATTTCCTCCTTATCCTATATACGATGCATCGAATTAAATATATCTTCATGCATTACATGGATTTTAAGTTCCATTTCTTTCCCCACTTCTTCTAACTCTTCTTTTAATACTCCTAATTCTTTTGAAATATTTTTAATATCAATTAGCATTGTCATTGTAAATATTTCTTGTAAAAGTGTTTGATTAATATCTAATATGTTTGCGTCATATTTAGCACATATCGTACTAATTTTTGCAACAATTCCTACTTGATCTTTTCCTATTACTGTAATAATTGCTCTCATTTATATTCCTCCTTTTTTCTTATCATATCACATTTTTCTTTTAAATCAAATACGTCTTTTAAATCTTTTGTTAACCTCATTCCAATTAAGAATATTCCAAAAAGCTTGGATATATTCTGGTCTTTTCGTATGATATTGTAAATAATAGGAATGTTCCCACATATCTAAAACCAATAATGGTTTGCATCCCCATAATGTTAAATTTTGATGTTTTTCACATTGTAAAATTTCTAATTTAGACCATTTAGGAACCCATACTAACAAACACCAACCGTGAGGCTTCTACTGTTTTACTTGCTTCTGTAAATTGTTCTTTAAAGATTTCATAACTTCCAAAATCTTTTATCATTTGTTTCATCAATTCTATATCTGGCTCTGTCGGAATAGCAGGCCCCATATTTTCAAAAAATAACTCATGTAAAATGGCGCCTGAACCATAAAAACTCAAATCTTTTTCTAAACATTTAATATTGGAAAAATCTCTTTTCTCTCTTACTACTCTTAATTTTTCTTCTGTGTTATTTGTATTATCTACATATCCTTTATATAAAATATTGTAATGTAAATCCAATGTTTCTTTGGAATAATATGGCTCTAAAGCAGTTAATGGATATGGTAATTCTATCATTTTTAACATAAAAAAACCTCCTAAAATAGTATATTCTATCTTAAAAGGTTATATGAATCTATTCTACAAATTCAAGAGCATCATTTGTACCAATTCCTTCTATATTATAATAGGTATTTGGAACTGTTCCAATAATCACATTTTCCATAATTAATACTTGGTTTGTAATGTCTTTTGTAATATCTTTAAATGGTGTTAGAATACTGACTTCACATTTTACTTGTAAATAAATTCTATGAAGTGTTTGATTAATTCCTTGTGCTTCAAACTCACTTCTTAAATCGGTTTCTACATTTCCTACTGTCGATATCCTTATTTTAATCCCTGGTCCTCTTCCTGCTAATAATTTAATACCTGTAAAACTTCCCAACGCAATCTCTATATCTTGCCTTCCTTGTTTATTAATTTCTTCTTGTATTTTGATTGCTACATCAGAAATAATTTCATTAATTGGAATAACATTTGATTTTATCATTGTCACATTTCCATTTGCATCTTTCTCCACTATAAATAGCTCATCATAACTATGTTCTGTCATGACATTTGTTGCCTGTTCATTTGATATGATTGTCGCCAAACTTTTTGCTTCATTTTCACATAATGTATCAAAAATAGGATTGACAGCATCTAGCATTATTTTTGCAGATATAACTATAGCTGTGATAAAAATTGTTATCATAGCCATTTTTCTTTTATTTTTTACATTTGCAAATATATTCGGAATTCGTATCTTACTTCTAGAATAAATCTTAGGCATAATTTATCATAGAAGCCTGCTCACTACTCATGCCTTTTCTTTTATATCTTGGTATAAATAATTTTTGTCCTGGATAGATGGTATTTTCATCTTCAATTCCATTTACTCTTGCTATATCATCTACCGTACTTCCAAACATTTTTGCTATCTTCCATAAAGAATCATCTTTTTTTACAATATACATAATAATACTATAATCTTGTTCTTCTCTTTCTCCAGTTGTTTGTACTTCATCAATTGTATTGATATTTACATTTTTATCTAACATCGTATTCATTCTCATTTGAATATTTGCTAATACTTCTCCCCCTTCTTGAATAATAAAGTCTTGACTACCAATTTCTATGTTTGTGCGAGTATTTAAATTATCACTATCATTAATATTATCAAGGCTATATTCAAAAGGTATACTTTCTTTTTTTATCATCATTTGTAAGTCTTCTCCCATTAGCATAAATCTTAATTCTAACTCTCCATTATAGATTACTTTATCTCCCATAATATTTTGCTTTATGATATTTGGAACAACATCTACATCTACAATATTTCTTCCTTGTAATTCTTCCATTCTCAATTTTTCGCTAATATCTCTTGTTTCTAAAATTTCTCTTTTCCCAGCAATGGTTCTTACTGTTTTTTTATTAAATTCAATGTTTTCAGATGGACTATATAAATCTTGAATAATATTAATTGTTCTTTCTTCATATGCAGTTGTTGTGACACTTATTTCCATTTCAATATATACAGAATGTTCTTCTACAGAATTTGGTTTTACAAGGATGTTTCGAATTTCATAATTTGTATCACATATATTTCCTTCATTTACATCTTGAATATCCACAAAACCGATAATTGGTATTGTCGCCATTGTTTTATTAATTCTATTATCTTCTGTTAAATATACCATTTTCACTTCTGCTTCTGCTTTTGTCAAAACTTTGTTATAACTAATTTTAATATCTTTGTTTCCTATATTTACATTGAATTTTAAAATCTCTACTAAATTATCAATATTATCTATAGCAATGTTTTCTTTAGCATATATTTTTGTTTCTCCACTTCCTATCAATGAATTCACTGATAATTGTTCTTGTAGCATCTTAATCTCATCTGTATTTTCCAAACTATTCACAATCGAAATCTCTTCTTTAGAATATACTTCAATGGTTAATTCAATTGTTGCTTTGATAGATATTTTTCGTTCATTAACAACCTTTGCCTCTATTTCTTTAATATTTGTACATATATTACTTTCCATCTCACTTGTTATATTGGAAATATTAATAACTTCTGATAAATCTAAACTTGTATTAATTCCTCTTGTTCGTTCTTGACTATCATCTGTCATATACATGATATATGTATCTATATTTCCCTCTATTTTTATTTTCTCATCTATGATTTCTTTTTTATAAATACATACTACCCCACTTGTACAAATTATATTTAAAACATCTGGTTTTGCATCTGGAACAATCACATCTCCTTCTACAAATATGATTTCTTTTCTTGTTGATATCTTTTTATTGACACATAAATTTTCTTTTATTGTATTTACAACCATTATTTACCTCCTTATCACTTTTCTTTATTTTATATATATGAAGGTAAATTGTGATTTATAACAAAAACATAAAAAAAGAAAACCCTTTCAAGTTTTCCCTTTCGTATAGTTTATAGTTCTGTTGTTTTTTTCTTCTTCAAGTTAACTGGTGGTGGTATTAATGGACTATATGAATCTCCATCAAATACTTCAACCTCTACTGTTCTTGTTAAAACATCTGTATAACTATATGTTACATTTCTATTATTTTCCTCATATTTTACTACAAAAATATTTGGATATGCTTTTTCTATTGTAGCTTCTTTTTCAAAGGCTTTGCTTCTACCTAAAGATCCTTTGACAATTATCTTTTGCCCCACTTTCTCTAAGATGTCAGTTTTTAGATTTGCTATGTCATTTTTACAAATCATGCTATCACCTACTCCCTTAAGATAGCTTGATTATAGCATTTTGAGGGAAAAATGTCAAAAAAAGTATATTGTTGTAAAAACTTGGAAATGCTTGATTTTAGGCGGTTTTATTGATTTTTAATCTCAATATTACTTTTATGTTACAATTGTGTTACAATCATATTTCAATCTTTACTAGTTAGTAATCTTGCCTTTCTTATTTCCTGATTTTATACATTTTTCCATTTGCTCCTATACCACTAACACCTTGCTTTCCATCCCTTAATTCATTTTCTATGTCTTCAATGGTTATATATTTATATCTCTCTGTTACTGCTATTTTTTCTGCTACAATTAATGGATCTATAAAATCTATTAAAATTCTGCCTGGTGAAGATGCAAAATTAGCTCCTGCACAAATTAATGCTTCAAAATAGCTTTGACAAGCACCAGCAAATATGACTAATTTTTTATTGGTTTCTTTGTCATATTTTCTTGCTTCTTTCACTGTTTCTATAAAATATTTTGAGTTACGATAATTATATAAGTCATCATATCTTGAATTCTTCTTTATTATTCCGTCATGTCCTGTTATAACTAATATGTCTGGTTGATATATTTTCAAAAGATTATATACTACTTTCGGTTGTTTATATTCTGGTATATTTTTTACAATTGCATTTAACCCCATTTTTTTATAATATCGATACGATTTTTCACTATATTTTTTATCCCCATCTAGATGTAAAATTTTTCCTGTTATTGTATATTTATTTCTATTTTCTTTTATTTTATCTAATTGATTAATTTTATCTTCTATTCTTTTTTGTATTATGCTTAAATCTTCCTGTATTCTTTTTTCACTTACTTTTTCTAAATCACTTATTCTACTATCAGCTTCTACTCTTTCTATAATTCCATTTAAAATAGCAATTTTACCTGCCTTTGTATCTATTATGTTTTTTACACGAAATAGAATGTCTTTATTATATGATTTTCTTCCTACAATATCACCAATTTTTATCTTTTCCATATTAATACCACCTTAAAAGTTAAGCTATTATATTCTATGTCGATTTTTGTAAATTGGTGATTTCCTATTTATTAGTAGCTTGGTAATTTTATTCTATGTCTTTATTTGCCTTATTTTAGGCTTCGTGCTGATGCAAATGACTATATTTTAATTTTGTTGCCATCCCTCCTCTTATATGTCTTTCTGCTTTATTTTCATCTAATACTTTTCGTACTTCATGTGCTAAACTTGGATTGATTTTTTTTAATCTTTCTGATACATCTTTATGTACCGTTGTTACTTTTCGTAACGGTAGAATTTTGATTTTTTATATCATCAAAATTTGTAATTACCATAGGGCTAC
>CALXXJ010000011.1 GCA_944392665.1 uncultured Clostridia bacterium
TCTATATAATAAAAAGTTATCTAAATTGGTAATTTTTATTTTCCCTTTTTTGGTAATTTTGGTATTGACTTTTATACCTCCCAACCATCCCATAGCATACAGTATTACACAAATTCCTATGGTGATGATTATGAATCCAGCCAAACAGCCCAAACCAGCTAACAAGCAACCCCGATTAGAACCACTGCCAGAAGTGCTCTTGGCGGAATTAGTGGTTCTAGAACTGGAACGACTTGATGATGATTGGTTTGCATAGTCGAAAAGAGAAATGGTGTCGATATGATTTAACTTATCGACTTCTCTATCCAATTGTGCTAAAGAATCATCGAGCCATTTCATGCCGGAGTAAAACCTCCGTTCTGCTTGGTCTGCAAGGTCCTTGGAATATTTGCCTGAGTATATCAACTTGGAGTTACACCAATAAGTCATTTTATCACCTTTGTACCGAATCACCATTTTGGTGTCAGGTGACTGATAGATAATATTGGTATAACCATCCTCGTCGACATATTTTGAACAATGCTCTGTTCTTATTTCATTTTTACTCATTCTACAAACCCTCCTTTGATTGATATATAAATTATACCATAAAATAGCTCTATAAGCAAACAAAAGAGTGCTTATAGAGCTGAATAGAAAGTTATATATATGTGATTTATCGAAAAATATCTTTTTAAAAGAATGAAAATATATGAAATTATATAAAAAGCTTGAAAAAATAAAGAAAACCTGATATATTTAGCTCAAAAGGAGAAAGAAAATGAAAGAAATAAATCAACAAGAAAAAATGGAAGAAATGAGCTTAGAAGAAAAAGCTAAAGAAAAATATGAAAAAATGAGTCCGCAAACAAAATATAGAGAAGTAACAGCAGGTATTCAAATATTGTCAACTAGAGCAATAGTAGAAGATAATAAAGAGATATATGAAAGATTAAAAAGATTAGCGCAATATTTGGAAGAAGTTAGAATACAAAGATATTTATGCCAACCATCAGAAAATGATAGAGAAGAAATGGTCAGATACAGAGAATTATTAGAATATATTAATCGTCAATATGATGGAACAGATGAGAGCTTGAGAGAAATATGTAGAGAATTAGATAAAAGAGAAGATATTGGTGAAGTATTAAAATATTATGATAAGAAAAATAATGGATCAAAGGAAGAAGAAAGATAAATGAAAAAAGTCATTGTAGCGACGAATAATGAAGGAAAATTAAAAGAGATAAAAGATATATTAAAAGATTATCAGTTGTTATCTTTAAAAGATATAAATTGTAAAGTGGAAGTAGAAGAAGATAAAGACACATTTGAAGGAAACTCATTAAAAAAAGCACAAGAGATTTCAGAAATATTACATATGCCTTGTATAGCAGATGATAGTGGATTATGTATTGATATATATGATGGATGGCCAGGGGTTCATACTGCTAGATTTTTAGGAGAAAATGCAACTGGAAAAGAAAGAAATCAATATATTTTAAAAAAAATGAAAAATTTAAAAGGTATAGATAGAAAGGCAAGAGTAAAATGCTGTGTTACCTATTATGAAAATGGCAACCATGTAGTTGGAAAGGGAGAAATACAAGGTAAAATCGCAGAAAATCCAAGAGGAGATAATGGATTTGGTTTTGATGAGATTTTTGAATTAGAAGATGGTAGAACTTTTGCAGAATTGTCCAAGGAAGAAAAAAATCAAATTAGTCATAGAAGATTAGCTTTACAAGATTTATTAACAAAATTAGAACATCACATATAAGGTTTCAAAAGATTCCTTTATATGTGATGTTTTTTGTTTTCATATTTCTTCTGGGAGGATTTTGAAACTTAAAATAAATACGATTGTCATTCTTAAGAACAAATGATATAATCTAAAAAAAACAATTAATAGGAGAAGAGAGTATGGCAGATGTTAAATGGACAAAAGAACAGTCACAAGCAATTCATGAAAAAGGATCTAATATACTAGTTGCAGCAGCTGCTGGAAGTGGTAAAACAGCTGTATTAGTAGAAAGAATTATTAATAAAATCATTAATGAAAAAATAGATATTGATAGGTTATTAGTGGTAACCTTTACAAATGCAGCAGCAGCCGAAATGAGAGAAAGGGTATTAGAAGCAATTTATAAAAAATTAGATGAAACCCCAGAAAATGAAAATTTGCAAAGACAAATTACTTTATTAAATAAAGCTAGTATTTGTACGATTGATTCATTTTGTTTAGATGTGGTAAGAAATCATTTTTATGAACTAGAAAATATATCTCCGAATTTTAGAATTGTAGATACAACAGAAATTGAGTTATTAAAACAGGAAGTGTTAGAAGATATATTTGAAGAAAAATATGAAAATCAAGACGTGGATTTTGCCGAATTAATTAATACCTATACAAGTTACAGAGATGATACACCTCTAAAAGAATTAATTATAAAAATCTATACATATATTCAAAGTAATCCATTTCCAAATCAATGGTTAAATGAAAAAATAGAAATGTTTCATATTCAAGACTTTGAGCAAGACTTTAGTAAAAATCCATGGGGAGAAATTTTGCTAAAAGAAGTAGAAGAAGAATTAATTGATGATATCAGTACATTAAAAGAACAACAACAGAATTTAGAAAGAAATCCAGAATTAGAAAAATATGCAAAAACGATTTTTGATGATATTGATAAATTGGAAATGCTAAAAGTAAATTTAAATAGTTGGGATAAGGCATATGCCATTTATAGCAATTTAGCATTTGCCACATGGCCAAGACAAAAAGTTGATTCCGCAATCAAAGACCAAGCAAAATTGGTAAGAGATGATATTAAGAAGAAAGTTACAAAAAAATTAAATAAAATTTTTATATATAACTCGGAAGAAGCAAATCGTGACATAGCAGATATGTATCCAGTTTTAGTAAAATTAAAAAATCTGATATTTGAATTTGGAGAAGAATTTTCAAAAAGAAAAAGAAATAAAAATATGGTAGATTTTAATGATATTGAACATTTGGCATTACAAATTTTGATAAAAGAAGAAGAGGGAAAAGTAGAACCAACAGAAGTTGCGAAAACCTATAAAGAAAAATTTGTCGAAATTGCCATTGATGAGTATCAAGATAGTAATATGGTACAAGAATACATTTTAACAGCGATTTCAAAAGGCAATAATATCTTTATGGTAGGAGATGTCAAACAAAGTATTTATAAGTTTAGACAAGCGATGCCAGATTTGTTTTTATCAAAATATAAAACATACAAATTAAAAGAAAATAAAAAAGATGAAGATGATTTGAAAATACAATTATTCAAGAACTTTAGAAGTAGAGAAAATGTACTAGATTTTACCAATCTAATATTCCAAGACATTATGAGCGAAAATTTAGGAGAAATAGACTATACAGAGGAAGAATATTTAAATTTGGGAGCTAGTTATGCAGAAACATCACAAGAACTAGAAACAGAAATTGATGTGATTGATTTAAAGGAAAAAGAAGATTTAGCACCAGAAGAGGAAGCAAGGGGGACTGAAGAATCACAAGAGAGTGAAGATACTGAAGAAACAGCAGAAGAAAGAGTAGAAGATATACAAGTCGAGGCAAGATTTGTAGCCAATAAAATAAAATCATTGGTAGAAAGTCATTTTCAAGTATTTGACAGAAAAATCAATGGATTTAGAGATATTCAATACAAAGATATTGTTATTCTGCTAAGATCTACGAAAGTCAATGCACCGATTTTTGAGGAAGAAATGATCAATTTAGGGATGCCAGTATTTTCTGAAAGTTCTCAAGAATATCTAGATTCTATAGAAATTCAAACCATTATGAGCTTATTAAAAATCATCGATAATCCAATTCAAGATATTCCATTAGTAACTGTTTTAAGGTCACATATTGGAAACTTTACAGATGACGAATTGGTGGAGATTCGACTATCTGATAAATATGACAATTTTTATACAGCAATGCAAAAGGCAAGAATTAATGTAAGTCATGAATTAAAAGAAAAAATAGATACTTTCTTTCATAATTTAGAAACATGGAGAAAAGAAAAAGAATATTTGGCATTAGATGAATTTATCTGGAAATTGTATTCAGATACCCATTATTATACATATGTAGGGCTTATGCCAAATGGAGATATAAGACAAGCCAATTTAAAAATGTTATTTGAAAGAGCAAAACAATATGAAACTGCAAGTTTTAAAGGATTATATAATTTTATACAATTTATAGAAAAACTTCATGTAGGAAGTAATGATTTAGGGGCTGCAAAACTCATAGGAGAAAATGATGATGTTATCAGAATTATGAGTATTCATAAAAGTAAGGGATTGGAATTTCCAGTTGTCTTTTTATCAGCAACAGGAAAACAATTTAATTTAATGGATTTAAATCAAAATATATTATTACATCAAGAATTAGGAATTGGTGTAAAATATATTGATTATGAAAGACAAGTCCAATATGATACTTTAACTAAGGAAGCTATCAGAAATAAGATTTTGACAGAAACGTTGTCAGAGGAAATGAGAATATTGTATGTTGCTTTAACAAGAGCAAAAGAAAAATTATATATCACTGGATTAAAAAGAGATTATGAGAAAGAAATCGAAAATATGCAAAAACAAGTCAGTCGCTATCATAAGGTAAATGATAAGATAAACTATATTTTAGTGAAAAAATATAAAAAATATTTAGACTGGATTTTATTAGTGTATCTATATGAAAAAGAAAATAAAGACAAATTATTAACATTAAATGTATGGAATAAACAAGAACTATTAAAATCTTTTGCAAAGCCAAAAGAAGAAATGATAGATATTAAAGAAAAGTTAGAAAATATAGCTATTCCAAAAGAAGAGTTTGAAAAAATAAATACCATTTTGGAATATACATATATGCATCAACTATCAACGACGATTCCAACAATGACATCTGTTACAAAAATTAAGCAAATGAAAATGAAACAAAAAAGCAATATAGATATGCAATTTAGTATAAATTCAGATACAGATGCAGATACAAATATCATAAAGAGTAAAGAAAACACAAAAGAAATTATCGAGCAAAATCAGTTAGAAAATGAAATGGAAACAGAAAATCAACTAACTTTAAATAAACCAAACTTCATGAGAGAAGATAAAGAAGATATTATCACTCCTGCACAAAAAGGAACTCTCGTTCATATGTGTATGCAAAGATTAGATGAAACAAAAGAATATACTTTAGAAACGATACAGGCTTTAATTGAAGATTTAGTAAAAAGAGAAATTATAACAGAAAAAGAAGCAAAAGCAATTAACCCATATAAGGTATTAGAATTCACTAAATCAATGATTTGGAAAGATTTAAAAACAGCGAAAAAAGTATATAAAGAAAGACCATTTTTTATTAATATACCAGCGAGAGAAATCTATGATGAAGATGTAGAAGAAGAGATTCTAGTACAGGGAATTATTGATTTGTATTATATTAATCAAAAAGATGAAATCATTTTAGTAGATTATAAGACAGATTATGTTGAAAATGGTAAAGAAAGTAAATTAGTAGAAAAATATATTTCGCAATTAGAATTATACAAAAAAGCATTAGAGGAAAGTTTACAAAGAAAAGTAGATAAAACTTATATATATTCTGTATATCTAGGAAAAGAAATCGAAATTGCTTGAAAATTATGTAGACTTTTGGTATAATTAGTATAGATTGGAAAGAAATGGGGAAAAAAAATGAAAAGAGTAAAAACATTATTAATGTATGCCCTATGGGTAGTTCTGTTTATCATATTTTCTGAGTTTTTAATTAATGTTGCTTTAAATTCTTCATATAAACCAATAGAAAGAAGAGATAATGTATCACAAGTCAATGTATATCAAGCAGAAGCAACACTTGTTAATGGAAGAATAAGGGGATTGATTACCAATTCAGAAACAGATAATATCAGTAATAAATATTTAGAATTCGATTTTTATTCTGAAAGAGATGTGTTTTTAGGGAAAAAAATTATTAATGTCAATGAGTTACAAGCCGGTGAAACACAAAATTTTGAAATTTTATTTAAATTGGAAAATGTGGATTATTATACAGTCAGTGTACTAGATGAGAAACCAGAGGGTGAAGAAATAGAAATTCTTCCAGAAGGGTGGACAACAGGAGAAATAGTAGTTGCCACAGTCTTTACATTATTGATTTTCTGGTAATGTCCATTTGGGGACGTTTCTGTTTGGGACATTTTTATGTAAATTTTTCTTTAGAATTACAAAGCTAAAAAATGTAACAATTTGGTATATTTAAGAATGAAACCATTTTGCATATTTAAATTTGAATTGAGATATTATTAATAAAACTGTGATTTCCTTTGCATTTAGAAACAGCATTGCAAGAGAATCACAGTTTTATTTTAGAAAATTCATTTTATATTCTATATTTTTTAATTTAAAGCTAGAATAGAAAATCCTTTTCTATTCGTTTATAAAAAATTTACATAAAAATGTCCCAAACAGAAACGTCCCCAAAAGGACAAAAGGGAAAAATGAGTCCGTCCCCCAAATCCCTTGAATTAGTTTTTAGGTGTTACATGAAGAGTTTTGTTATTTTTATAAATAACCATACCAGGTTTTGCACCATTTGGCTTTTTAACATATTTTACTTCACAAATATCTACAGGGACATTGGAAGAATTTTTAGCTTTACTATGGTAAGCAGCGATTTCAGCACATCTTAATAAAATATCGTCTTCAGGAACAGGAGAGCCATTTAAAATTAAAATACAATGACTTCCATGGATGTCTTTAGTATGAAACCACAAATCTGTTTTTTTGGCATATTTTAAAGTTAGATAGTCATTTTCCATATTGTTTCGACCAACCAAAAGGGTATAATCTTCAATTTTATATTTTATAGGATTAAAATGCACATATTTATTTTTTGTTAGTTTAGATTTTTTTACTTTCGGATTTTTCTTTTCTTTATATTTTTCTGTTCTTTCTTTAAAAACAGAACTTTCAGAGATTTCCTCAAAAACATTACTGATATCTTCAATGGTAGAACAAGCTTCTAATTCATAAATAACACTTTCAATATAATCTAAATCTTTAAGCGTTTCTTCTTTTTGCTCTCCAACAATTAACAAAGCATTTTTTAATTTTGCATATTTTTTAAAAAATAGTTTAGCATTATGACTAGGAGAATAACGTTTATCTAAAGGAATGGTAATTATTTTATTATTGTCATAGTAATTTTCCAAAGATACAGTATCTGTGTTTTCGTTTTTTATTCTATACAAGTTTGCTGTAATGAGTTCACCATATAATTTATAAGTATCCATATGGTCACATTCTTTTAATTTTTCATTAATGTTATATAATCTTTTATTGTATTTTTTTAGTGTATCTAAAATTAATTTCGAAATACTATTCCTATACACCTTAAATTCTTCAGAGGTTTCTTTATGAAAATAATAATCATCAATAAAAAAGTTAAGAGAAAAAGAATCTGAAGATGAATCCCTTTTGCATAAAACATAATCTTTTACATTTCCCTTATCATCTTTTATTGTATCAAATCCTAATTGCAAAGAATCTGTTGCATCAATGATATGTTTCATATTTGTATAAATTAGTTCCAAGGTTGAATCTTCTATTTTTAAAAAAGTATCTAAGTGTAGTGTTGCTAAGATGTGACTGACAAATCCTTTACTAATTCCATTAAATATATTAGAAATTTGTGAAGGTAAATCAGAAATATGCACCTTATCAAAAGCTAAACTTAATTTTGATTTGAAGTCTTGAAAATTGATAACCTCTAAAAAATTCAATTTATTTGTAGAAGGATACACATATTTTACATGTGGAATAATTTCTCTGGTTAATTCATTATCAGAGGAGATATGTCTTAAGCTATCTATAATCATATTATTTTCATCAACTAAAATGACATTACAATGTCTACCCATTAATTCTATAATCAATTTTTTAGTAATAATATCATCTATATCATCAAAACCTTCAAATTCAATGGTAATAACTCTTTCTAAATTTACAGAAATGATATTTTTAATACGCAACCCAATTAGATGTTTTCTTAAAAGCATACAAAAATTAAGTGCATTTTTAGGATTGGGTTTTGTATGAGTCGTTAAATGTAATCGATAATTTTGTGCATTGGTACAAATATTTAACGCATAATTAACACCATTCAAATAAAAGCCTAAAATAATATCATTTTTATTTGGTTCATATATTTTATCAATTCTACCACCAATTAGTTGTTGTAATTCAGAGGTAATTGCTTTTGTAACAATTCCATCAAATGCCATAGTTTGTCACTCCTTTATTTGCATTTATATGCCATATATCATACCATATTTTCATGAACAAATCTAGCTTTCCCTAAAAATCTATTGATAAATCAATTTTTTAATTATATAATAAGGAAAATGATAAAAGGGATAGATGTCTATGAAATATAATATACATGAGTTAAGTTTAGAAGAAAAAATTGGTCAAATGATTATCATTGGATTAAATACGGAAACAGCGGTGAAGAATCTTGAAGAAATTATAGAGAAATACAAAGTGGGAGGTGTTTTGTTATATAAGAGAAACTATCATCAAAATTACGAAGAAATGATAGAACTTGTTAACAAAATAAAAACATTGAACCAAAAAAACAAAATACCTATTTTTATTTCTATTGACCAAGAAGGTGGTAGAGTGAATCGAACACCTAAAGAATTTAAAAATCTTCCGGCAGCAAATAAATTAGTAAAAAAGAGTGAAGAAGAAGATTTAGTAAAACGCTCAGGAGAAATTACAGGTGAACTTTTACATAAACTGGGCATTAATATGGATTTTGCTCCTGTTTTGGATATAAAAAGATTTGATGATAATCATGCGATTGGTGATAGAGCATATAGTGAAAATATAGAAGAAGTATCAAAATATGGAATAGAATATATGCAAGCATTACAAAAAAATGGGGTTATATCTATTGCAAAACATTTTCCAGGTCATGGAGCTACAAAAACAGATTCTCATTTCCGTCTTCCTAAAATTGAGGAAGACATGGAAGTATTGGAAAAAGAAGATATGCAACCATTTAAAGAGGCGATAAAACATAAAGTAGATGGGATATTGATGGGACATCTAAAAATATCAAAAGTAACAGGAAAATTACCAGCATCTATGTCTAAACGATTTATCACAAAATATTTAAGAAAAAAATATAGATATAATGGACTAGTTATTACAGATGATGTCAGAATGAAAGGTGTTAGAATTCGTTATGGCAAAAATAATTCGATAAAAAAAGCCTTTTTAGCATGTAATGATATGATTATATTTAAATATGATAATAATATTGAGGTAATTGACAAGATTATCGAGCTAGCAAAAGAAAACAAATTGAAAATGAAAAGAATAAATAAAAGTGTTATGAGAATATTAAAAGTGAAAGAGCAATATGAATTAAAAGATGAGCTTATTGAAAAAGATGAAGCATTTATAGAAAATATAAATAACCAAATTGAAGAGATTAGACAAAAAGTTTTATAATCTATGTAGCAAGCCGAGGAAATAATGAAAAAAAATAATGTATGTACCTCGCCTGGCAAAAATACTGAAACTTAAAATTAATTTTTCTTGTTATTTTTATGGAAAGTATGATATACTATAACATATATTTTAGAAATGGAGATTAGAAGATGTCAAAACCAATTGTAGCAATTATAGGAAAACCCAATGTAGGAAAATCAACTTTTTTTAATTATTTAGTAGGAAGTAGAGTATCTATTGTGCAAGATACACCAGGTGTTACGAGAGATAGAATTTATGCAGATACTAATTGGAGAGGAAGAAATTTTACATTAATTGATACAGCAGGAATCGAACCAAAATCAGAAGATATTATCTTATCACAAATGAGAGAACAAGCCAATTTAGCAGTATCTATGGCAGATGTTATTATCTTTTTAACAGATATTAAACAAGGAATAACCGCTGCAGACCAAGAAATTGCAGTTATGTTAAAGAAATCTGGAAAACCAATTGTGTTAGTGTGTAATAAAGCAGATAATTTTGAAAAAGATAGAGAAGAAATTTATGAATTCTATAACTTGGGACTAGGTGATCCTTATCCTATTTCAGCAAGTAATGCCATAGGTATAGGGGATGTATTAGATAAAATTCATGAAAGTTTTCCGGAGAAAACGCAAGATGAAGATGAAGAAGATATCATAAAAGTAGCCGTTATTGGAAAACCAAATGTAGGAAAATCTTCTTTGATTAATAAAATATTAGGAGAAAATAGAACTATTGTAAGTGATATTGCAGGAACAACAAGAGATGCAATTGATTCCAGGTTTGAAAATGAAAAAGGAAAATATATTTTAATCGATACAGCAGGAATCCGAAAAAAGAGTAAAGTAAAAGAATCAATAGAAAAATTTAGTATCATGAGAACTTTATTAGCAATTGAAAGAGCAGATGTGTGTTTAATGATGATCGATGCTTTAGAAGGAGTTACAGATCAAGACGCCAAAATTGCAGGTGAAGCACATGAAGCAGGTAAAGGAATTATTATTGTTGTTAATAAATGGGACGAATATGAGAAAGAAACAGGAACATTGGAGAAATATAAAAAAGAAATTTATAGCAAATTGTCTTATTTATCATATGCACCAATCATATTCATATCTGCAAAAACAGGACAAAGAGTTAATAAGTTATTTGATATGATTAATGATGTTAATGAGCAAAATAGTATGAGAGTATCAACTTCTGTTTTAAATCAAGTAATCAATGAAGCCATTGCGATTGTGCAACCACCAACAGATAAAGGAAAAAGATTAAAAATATTATATGGAACGCAAGCATCAACCAAACCACCAACATTTGTCATATTTGTGAATGATAAAGAATTGTTCCATTTTTCTTATGAAAGATATTTGGTTAATCAATTTAGAAAAGAATTTGGATTGGAAGGTACACCAGTTAGAATTATTGTGAGAGAAAAGTTTGAAAAAGAATAGAGATAAAACGATGAATAAAATAGAGGAGGTAAAATATGGTATTTAATGTCATAACAGCAATTATTGCATATTTAATAGGGAGTGTTAATTTTTCAGTTATTTTAAGTAAGAAAATGGCTGGATTTGATGTAAGAGAAAAAGGAAGTGGAAATGCAGGAACAACCAATATGCTTCGTTCTGTTGGAAAAAAAGCAGCAGCATTAACATTAATTTGTGATGTTTTAAAAGGTGTTGTGGCTATCTTAATTGCGATGTTTATCGGTTGGGCATTTAAAGTAGAAAACCAAGCATTACTAGTTCAAATAGCAGGAATTGCAGTTGTACTTGGACACACATTTCCAATCTTCTTTGGATTTAAAGGTGGAAAAGGTGTTGCTACTTCTTTAGGAATTTTAATTATGAGCAACTGGCAAATTGGATTAATCTGTTTGGTATTTGGTGTATTGTTAATAGCTTTAACAAGAATGGTATCTTTAGGATCATGCGCAGCTGCAGTTTTATTCCCAGTATTAACATTATTCATAACAGATAATTATATTGTATCACAAGGAAGTGGATATTTAATTTATAGTATTATACTAGCTGTGATTGTATTATTTAATCATAGAAGTAATATAAAAAGAATTATGGCTGGAAAAGAGAATAAAATTAGTTTTAAGAAGTAGAAAAAGAGAGTGTTAAAGAAATTAAAAATTTCTCTATATAAATGTGATTATATCTAAAATAGAAACAAGAGAATAAATACAAAAGGAAGGAATGAATCAAAAGTGAAAAATATAGCAATTATAGGAAGTGGAAGTTGGGGAGTTGCATTAGCAACTCACCTTGCAAGAGGAGGAAATTATGTAAAATTATGGTCTTTCTCAGAAGAAGAAAAAGAATTAATTAATAAAGAAAAAAGATGTAAATTCTTACCAAAAGTAGAATTGCCAGAAAATATAGAATGCTTTACAAATTTTGAAGATGTGATAAAAGATGCAGAATTTATTTTACATGTGACACCATCAAAATTCACAAGAGATGTATTTAAACAATACAAGCAATATGTTGGTGAAAAACCAGTTATCATATGTTCAAAAGGATTTGAAAAAGATTCTTTAAAAACATTAGATGAAGTATTAGAAGAGGAATTACCAGGTGTTCGAATAGGTGTATTATCTGGACCTAGTCATGCAGAAGAAGTTTCAATTGCGATTCCAACTGTATTGGTTATTGCTTCTAAGGATCAAGAGATATTAAATATGATACAAGATACATTCATGTGTCCAGAAATGAGAATCTATACATCAAATGATGTAAAAGGTGTCGAATTAGGAGGAGCATTAAAAAATATCATTGCATTTTGTGCAGGAGTTGCAAGTGGAATTGGACTTGGAGATAATACATTTGCAGCATTAATTACAAGAGGATTAGGAGAATTAACTAGATTAGGTGTTGCATTAGGAGGAGAAAAAGATACATTTTATGGGTTAAGTGGTTTAGGAGATTTAATTGTTACTTGTTTAAGTGAACATAGTAGAAATCGTAAAGCTGGAAAACTAATAGGAGAAGGAAAAACACTAGAAGAAGCTAAAAAAGAAGTAGGAATGGTTATTGAAAGTATAGACAATATAGAAGTAGCTTACGAATTAGGAAAAATACATAATGTATATATGCCGATTGTTGAAACAGTGTATCAAGTAATTTATGAAAAGCTAGATCCAAAAGAAGCAGTTAATAATTTAATGACAAGAGAGAAAAAAAGTGAATAATATAGTAATATAAAGGAAATAATAAGATGTAAGATGGTATATTGAAAGGAATGTTGTAAATGGATTTTTTTGATAAATTAGGAAAAAAGGCAACAAAAGCATGTAAATTTACAGCAGATAAAACAGGGAAACTTGCGAAAGAAACGAAATTAAAATTCAAGATGAGTGAATTAAAATCAAAAATTGAAGACATTTACGAAGAAATAGGAAAAAAAGTATATGAAAAACATGTGCAAAAGGAAGAAATTTCAGCAAATGATTTACTAGAAGAATGTAAACAAATTGATAAAATGAGTAATGAAATCGAAAAAATAAGACAAGAATGTTTGGACTTAAAAGATAAGAAACAATGTTCAAAATGCTTTAAAGAAATTGACAAAAATATGAAGTTTTGTCCAGAATGTGGAGCAAAACAAGAAGAGGAAGAGGCAAAAGAAGTAGAAATTTTAGAAAAAACAGAAGATGAAAAAGAATCTGTTGTTTCTGAAACTTCAGAATATACAGAAAGTCAGCCAGAAAATAATGAAGAAGTAAAAGAAGAAGCAACAGAAGTTCAAACAAATTTAGAAAAAACAACAGTAGTGGAAATTAATCCTGATCCACAAGATATAACAGAAGAAGAAATGAAAAATATTGGGCAGTAAAGAAGCATGCGTTAACAAAGAAATCAATAAAAATACGAATGGTTGTAAAATATATTTTTCCAACTAAATTTGTAATTTCGGGAAGGAATAAAAAATATGAAAATAGTCGTACAAAGAGTAAAAGAAGCAGAAGTAAAGGTAGAAGGAGAAGTTGTTGGAAAAATTGGAAAAGGTTTTTTAGTATTATTAGGTGTTACGCATGAAGATACAGAGGAAAATGCAGATTATTTAGTAAAAAAGCTATGTAAATTAAGAGTTTTTAAAGATGAAAATGATAAAATGAATTTAGCATTAAAAGATGTAAATGGGGAATTATTAATTGTATCACAATTTACATTATATGCCGACTGTTCTCAAGGAAATAGACCTTCTTTTATAGAAGCAGCTAAACCAGACAAAGCAGAAGCATTGTATGAATATTTCTGTGAAGAATGTGCAAAAAATGATATAAAAGTGGAAAAAGGTATATTTGGAGCAGATATGAAAGTAAGTTTAATAAATGATGGACCAGTAACCATTATTATAGAAAAATAAGAAAATTTTTTATAAGAATACAATTAAGTAAGAAAAGTTACGAATTGAAGCTTAAAATACCTTTCAGGGAAAGCTTGTGTTATCCTATATTTCATAAATTTTTCGGCTCAATATGATAATTAAGAATTTGTAACATCATCTATTGCGCCTCTTTCACTCAGGCCCTCACTACGTGAGTACCGTGAACATCCCTCAATAGATGATTAACAAATTCTAAATTATCTCCAATCACATTCAAAATTTATTCAATCTAGGATAACACAAGCTTTCACTAAAAGGCATTTCAATCTTCAATTTTTAATTAGTAAGGAAATCGTTCATATAAGTATTTTATAATTTCATTACCATTTTGTTCATTAATATTTATATAAACATTTTTATCAAGACAAATCCACATGTGAATGAAATAATCTTCCATATTATCCAAAAATACTCCTACAATTTCAGCTAATTCAATAGGATTGGCATATTGTTTTTCCCAAGTGAAATCCTGATAGATTTCAAGATCTGTATTATAAAATTTACTTAAAAATTTATTTAATTCTCCCTTTTTCTCACTATATAAATTTACAGTTACATACATAATTCTCTCCATAAAAAATGTTTATACTAAATATTATAAAAAATAATTTCATTTTTATACAAGAATAAACGAGTCAAAAAATGTAAATACTAATAAAAAATATATAGTTAAATTTAAAAGTGTAAAGAAGTTCTTATGAAGCGAGCTTTGTCTACAATGACAAAATTTTATGGAGGGGTTTTTTTGAAAAAATTTAAAATTATTTCCTATATTATATTATTAATTGTATTGGTTATATTAGCATTAACAGTTTATACAAGTGCAACACAAAATAATGAACAAGATGAAAAAGAAAAGGTAACTTCAGAAATTCGATATTTAGATACCAAATTAGTAGAGTTACTTAATCATATGAATAACATAGAAACAAGAAATTATCAAATATATACGACAAAAATAGAAGAATCTAGATCAGCTGAAAATTCAGGAGGAGGATCTTCAGGAGGAAATTCTAGTTCTGATTCTTCTAATACAAGTTCTAGTTCGGATAGTACTTCTACCCAAGAAAATAGTGATCAGGTAGATACAGAAAATACAGGTAAAAACTATGAAATGAAGGCAGCAGGAATTTTAACAACAAATAGAGATATAGATTGGACCTCTTGTAAAAATGAATCAGAATTGATTTATACTTCTATTTCAACTATTACATTAGATTTATATCGTCTAAATGTATCACAAGAGGATATATTAAATTTTAATAAAGATTTAGATAGTTTAACTGTAAGTTTAGAAGAAGAAAATAAGCAATTAACTTTAGATAATCTAATAAAAGTATATGAGTATATTCCAAAATTCGGACAAACTATTGTGGATGATACATTATATAAAACAGTATTAGAAACAAAATTAAATGTTTTTAGAGGATATGCAAAACTAGATAGTGGAGATTGGGCAGGAATTAGTACAAACATGACAGATGCGATTAATGTATATTCAACATTATTAACCAATACAGAAATAGATGCGAATAAGCAAACAACTATTAATAAAGGATATGTCATGTTAAATGAATTAAAAAATGCAGTAGATACACAAAATACTTCTGTATTTTTAATAAAATATAAAAACTTACTAGAAGAAATTAATAATTTATGATATAATAGCAAATAGAGTAAATTGAATAGTCGCTGGTAAATCTCCGAAAGGAATTACGAGAGGAAAGTCCGGGCTCCATAAGAGCAATGATGCTAGATAACGTCTAGTGGGGGTGACCCTAAGGAAAGTGCAACAGAAAATAACCGCCAATTTTTTGGTAAGGGTGAAAAGGTGAGGTAAGAGCTCACCAGCAATATGGTGACATATTGTGTTTGTGTAAACCCCATCAGGAGCAACACCTTAAAGAGAAGATTAAGTCAGCTCTGGCGCCTTCTCGACTTGCGTGGCTTGAGATATATAGTGATATATATCCTAGATAAATGACTATTTTAAATGACAGAACCCGGCTTACAGATTTACTCTTTTATGTTTTTTATATCATCTGGCAAAGGACAATTAAAACATTGTTCTTTTTTTGTAATTGGATGAACAAAAGATATCATATAACTGTGTAATGCTTGTCTAGTGATTAAAGGAGAAGAATTTCCATATAAAGTATCACCAAGTAATGGATGGCCAATATGACTAAAATGCACACGTATCTGATGCGTTCTACCAGTTTCCAATTTGCATTTGACCAAAGATAATGGTTGCATATCATTTTGAGAATTAGATTGAAATTCTTCAATCACTTCATAAATCGTTCTAGAAGGTTGCCCAGTAGAGTCTATACATCTTTCAATAATGCTACCAGGCTTTCTAGCAATTGGTAAATCAATAGTTCCAGTTTTCTTATCTAAAATTCCTTCAACAATACAAAGATATTCTTTTTTAAAAAGATTTTCATTCATTTGTTTACTAAGTGATTCTTGAATATAGGCACATTTTGCAAAAATAACCAATCCGAGAGGTATTAAAATCTAATCGATTAACAGGTCTAATTTTCTTTTGCAAACCAATAGAATCAAAATAAAACTTTACACCATTTGATAAAGAATCAGCATAATGTAAGATAGAAGGATGAATAGCAATTCCTGAAGGTTTATTTATAATCAATAACCATTCATCTTCATAAATGATGTCTAAATCCATTTTTGTAGGAACTATATTATCGTTATTTTCAGCATAATTGAAATTGACAGTTAGGATATCATTTGATTCAAATAAATTTCTGGTATCGCAAACAGAGCCATTAAGAAGAATACCTTGTTCTTCGATTAATTTTGTTAGTAAACGATTAGAAATTTGTAGTTCATTTTTTAATAGTGAATGAATCGTTTCATATCTATTTTTATCTTTATCTGTTATATAATATATTAACTCCATAGATTTGACATATTTCTCCTTTTCAAATTTGATATATTAAAGTATATACTATATAGTGCTTGAAATCAATAGACTCTAAACCGAACAGTAATTGAAACTATAGAAGTTGTTTTGTTAGATTTACTTATTCTTGCTTTTTTACCAATTTTGTAGTAAAATAGGTTGCATATAAATTAGGTAGAGAGGTAGTAAATAATGAGAATCAGATACAAAAAATGGGCAAGACCGGAACTAGAAGCAAGTCCTTTTTATATAGACAATCCAGAAGAAATGAAAGGAAAATGGAGAAGCTATTTTGAAAATGATAATCCTATTCATTTAGAGCTAGGTTGTGGAAAGGGGCAATTTATATCAGAGTTAGCATCAGAAAACTTGGATATTAATTATATAGCCATTGATTTAGTAGATGCCATGTTGGGGTTAGCCAAACGAAATGTAGAAGCAAAATATGAAGAAAAAAATATAGAACCTAGAAATATTGTTTTAACTAGATTTGATATAGAAAGAATTCTATTAATTTTAGAGGAACAAGATCAAATAGAAAGAATTTATATTAATTTCTGTAATCCTTGGCCAAAGGGAAAACATAGAAAAAAGAGATTAACCCATACAAGACAATTAGAAAAATACAGAGTATTTCTAAAAGAAAATGGAGAAATTTATTTTAAGACAGATGATGATGACTTATTCCATTCTAGTTTACTATATTTTGAAGAAGCAGGTTTTGAAGTGCTAAAGAAAACTTATGATTTACATGCAGAACCTATATTTGAAAAAAATATAGAAACAGAACATGAAAAGATGTTTTCAGAACAAGGAATTAAGATTAAAGCATTGATTGCTAGAAAAAAATAAAAAAATGCTTGTATTTTATATAAATACGTGCTAAAATAGTAATAGATTAAAAAAAAACCGATTTTGAGGGAAGATTTTTTTAATCTTTTTTTATTTTTTAATTGTAAAGAAAAATAATTGTCTTCACAATTAAGGATAGCACATTAAAAAATAGATTTCCTATAAATTAAAATTCAGTTATTTTTTTGGAAAGGGGTATTAAATGAATACAAAGTATATTTTTGTAACAGGTGGTGTTGTATCAGGATTAGGAAAAGGAATTACAGCAGCATCATTAGGTAGATTATTAAAGAATAGAGGGTATAAAGTAACGATTCAAAAATTTGACCCATATATCAATGTGGATCCAGGAACAATGAATCCATATGAACATGGAGAGGTTTTTGTAACAGATGATGGTGCAGAAACAGATTTAGACTTAGGGCATTATGAGAGATTTATCGATGAGAATTTAACACATAATTCAAGTATCACGATGGGGAAAATCTATCAAAGTGTTATAGAAAAAGAAAGAAGAGGAGATTATTTAGGAAAAACGGTACAAGTGATTCCTCATATTACAAATGAAATTAAAGAAAAGATTTATGGATTTGAAGATACAGACACAGATATTGTGATAACAGAAGTTGGAGGAACAGTAGGAGATATAGAAGGTGTTTCTATTATAGAAGCTATCAGACAAGTTGGATTAGAGAAAAATAAAGAAGATGTTGTCTATATTCATGTAACTTTATTACCATACATATTCGGCTCTAATGAAATTAAATCAAAGCCAACACAACATTCTGTAAAAGAATTACAAAGTTTAGGAATCAAACCAGATATTTTAGTTTGTAGAACAGAACAAGATATTCCAGATACAATTAGAGAAAAATTATCTCTATTTTGTAATGTTAGAAAATCAAGTGTTATTCAAAATAAGACAGCAGATTGTCTTTATGCAGTACCTTTAATGCTAGAAGAAGAAGGATTAGCAAGAGAAGTATGTAATCATTTACATTTAGAAAAATATATTCCAGACAATACAAAATGGGAAGAAATGATTGAAAATATTAGAAAGATAGACGAAAATAAAGTAGTTAATATCGGATTAGTTGGAAAATATGTGAAATTAGAAGATTCATATATTTCTGTTATTGAAAGTTTATACCATGCAGGTTTTGCTAATAATGTAAAGGTAAAAGTAACATTAATTGATTCTGAAAAAATTACGAGAGAAAATGTGAAAGAACAATTAAAAGAAATGGATGGTATCGTGATTCCTGGTGGATTTGGTGACAGAGGTATTGATGGAATGATAGAAACTGTAAAATATGTAAGAGAAAACAATGTTCCATTCTTAGGAATTTGTTTAGGAATGCAAATGGCTGTTGTAGAATTTGCAAGAGATGTTTTAGGAATTCAAGATGCAGATTCAGAAGAGTTTAATAAAGAAACACCAAATCAAGTTATTCATATTATGGAAGAACAAAAAAATATCCATAAAAAAGGTGGAACAATGAGATTAGGAGCATATCCTTGTGTGATAAAAGAAGGAACATTAGCACAAAAACTTTATGGAACAACAGAAATTTCTGAGAGACACAGACATAGATTTGAATATAATAATGATTATAGAGAAAGACTAGAAAATGCGGGATTAAAAGTATCTGGAACTTCACCAGATGGTTTATTAGTAGAGATGGTAGAAATACCAGAACATCCATATTTTATTGCAGGACAATTCCATCCTGAATTAAAATCAAGACCTAATAGACCAGGACCATTGTTTGTAGGATTAGTGGAAGCGGCTAAAAATAGAAAATAAATAAATGAAGGAAGGATTCTCAAAACGAGAATCTTTCTCCCTTTTTTAGAAGTTAAATTAGAGCTATTACGTGTTAATCCAAAATATTTAGGATATGACTGTCATTGTATATCAATGAATGGGCATGGGAGAGGAATCAAGAAGAAAGTATTTACAAAAACAATTCATATATGATATAATAGTTAAGTACAAAAGCAAATTAAGAGGTGATTAAGAAAATGGCAGTGCTTATCGTAATATATGTACTAATACTCGTAATATTTGCCCTTATTGCATATGCAGTGATGCAAATTAAGTTATTTGGAATGAATGTAAAAGACTTCTGGGGATTTATTGAAGCAAACCAGATGCTAGATAAACTATATATGTTTGCAAAACAATATGAAAAAATGACACCACAAGAACAAGTTATTTATTTATCAGAGGCAGAGAAAATATTTAAAGCATTTGATAAAGTACCAAATGAATTATGGGAAGAAGAATATGATAAATATAAAGAGGTTGTTAGTAAATATAATGATATTCGAATGATTAGATGGACATCAAATTAAATAATGAAAAAAAAAGAAAAATCCAGCTTTGACACTGGATTTTTTAATTTAACTATTCCTCAGTCTTTTTAGTTGTTTTTGGTTTCTTCTCATCAGTCATAACCTCTTTAATAGCACCTAAACTACTTAAAGCGCTAGTTGCCTCAAATGGAATAAATACTTTATTTGCTTCACCATCAGCAACTTTTTCTAAAGCCTCTAAAGATTTTAATTGAACTAATTTTTCATCAGGGTTAGAATTTTTAATTGCTTCATAAACTTTTTGAATTTCTTGAGCTTTTGCATCAGCAACTTCTCTAATAGCTTGTGCTTCACCGACAGCTCTTCTAATTTGTGATTCTTTATCAGCTTCAGCTTCTAAGATAGCAGCTTGTTTTTTACCTTCTGCAATGGTAATAGCAGATTGTCTTTGAGCTTCTGCTTCTAGAATTAAAGCTCTTTTATTTCTTTCTGCATTCATTTCTTTTTCCATGGCATCTCTAACATCAGCAGGTGGTTCAATATCTTTGATTTCCACTCTATCGATTTTACATCCCCATCTATCTGTTGCTTCATCAAGAACAACTCTTAATTTTGTATTAATACCATCTCTTGAGCTAAAAGTTTCATCTAAATCCATTTTACCAATAATATCACGGATGGTTGTAATAGCTAAATATTCGATACCTTTCTTTAAACTTTGAATTTCATAAACTGCTTTTGCAGGATCTGTTATTTGATAGAACACAACTGTATCAATTGTGATTGTAACATTATCTTTTGTAATAACGCTTTGAGGTGGAATATCCATTGTTTGTTGTTTTAAGCTAACAACACTTCTTACATGATCAAAAAATGGAATAATGATTGTAAGACCTGCGTCAGCTACCTTATAAAATTTACCTAATCTTTCAATGATATATACCTCAGATTGTTTAACGATTTTAATAGACATAAATGCTATCACTAAGATGATAACAAGTAGTATTATTAAAAAAATCATAAAACTTCCTCCTTTTAAACATCCTTTTTAAAATTTATAAAATAAAAATATAAACAAATTATTTTGAAATTGGTGCAACAATTGCTCTAACACCATCGATTTCTTTTATTTCTACTTTTGTCCCTTTTTCAATATTAGAACCATTAATGCCTTCTGCAGACCATACTTCACCATCAACTTTTATTTGACCTACACCATTAATAGAATCAATATCTTTGATGACAATTGCTGTTTTTCCAATAATAGAAAAGGCATTTGTTTTTTCTGTATTTTCTTTTTTATTAACAAATTTCTTAACAAATGGTTTAGTAGCTAAAATTAAAACAGCAGATAGAATGACAAAAACGCTTGCTTGAATCATTAAATTATCTGTAAAAAAACTAATGCACATTGTGATTAAACCTGCAATGCCTAACCAGAATACTAGAAAACCAGTTGTGATAATTTCTGCTATAAAAAATATTCCAGAAGCAATTAACCAAAATTGCCACATAAATAAATCCTCCTTTATTAAATTTACACTATATATATTATACTATAAAAAATGGAAAAAATAAAGGGTTTTGACAAAAATAGTCATAAGAATTAAGGATTAATATATTGCACTTACTTAAATAAAATAATTATGCAGAAAACTTGTAATTAAACTGAAAAAATGATATAGTAATAAAGAATTTAACAAAGGAGAAAAATCATGAAAAATTCAAATAAAAAAGTAATGGATCATGAAAAAGGAATTACTTTATTAGCATTGGTTACTACAATTATTGTCTTAATTATATTAGTAAGTACAATTGTAAATATTAGTCAAAATGGGATAAAAGAGTCTAAAGAAGATACAATGCTAAGTGAGTTAGGGATAGTTCAAAATGCTATATTGCAAAGAAAGACAAAAGCAGACTTAACAGATGAAGATTATCCAGGAGAAACAATTATAGAAGCCAATATTAATTTAGAGAAAACAATAGAAGAAATTAATAATAATAGAGCATCAGGAGAAGAAGAAATTATTAAAAAAGATGATGACAACAGTAATTATTATTTTTTATCAACTGAAAATGGCGGATTAGAAGAATTAGGTATTACCAATTCAGAAGATGCATATATTGTAAATTATGAAACAGGGGAAGTTATCAATTATACAACAAAATTGACAGAAACAGGAAAACCTTTATATATCTATGCGAGAGAACAATAGTGGGCTTTTTTGTTGAATAGGAAAAATTGCTTTTTTCTATATATTTTTCTATTTATATCAAAAAGGAGGAAGTTTATGACAGAAGAAATAAAAAAACAAATATTACAATTAGGAATTTTGAAAGACAATATATTGTTTGATGAACCAATGTCAAAACATACAACCTTTAAAGTTGGTGGCCCTGCTGAATGTTATATAAAAATTGATGATATACAAGATTTAAGACATATATTAAGATTTGCCAAACAAAATGAGATACCAATTACGATATTAGGAAATGGTAGTAATGTATTGGTATTAGATGGAGGAATAAAAGGAATTGTTTTAAACATCAGATTCAATAAAATTGAAATGATGAATTTGGACAAAAAGATTTTTGCAAATGTTGGGGCAGGGGTTAAAATTTCTGTTTTTGGACACTTACTTTTAAAAAATGCGATAACTGGATTTGAAGAATTATCAGGAATACCAGGAACCATTGGTGGAGCAGTTAGAATGAATGCAGGAGCACATGGTAAAGAATTTAAAGACATTGTTAGTACAGTTACTTGTATGGATTATGATGGTAATATTCATCAATTTGAAAATGAAGACATGCATTTTGAATATAGAAGAACTATGTTAAAAGATAAGCCATATATTGTATTAGAAGTACATATGGAATTTCAAAAAGGGGAAGAAAAGGACATTAAACAAAAAATGGAGGAATATGCAACTTACAGGAAAGAAAAACAACCAATTGAATATCCAAGTGCAGGTAGTACTTTTAAAAGAGGAACAGATTTTATAACAGCAAAATTAATTGATGAAGCAGGCTTAAAAGGATATAGCATTGGAGGAGCAGAAGTTTCTAGTAAGCATGCAGGATTTATTATAAACAAAGGAGATGCAACCGCAAAAGATATATTAGAATTAATTGAATATGTAAAACACGAAGTAGAAGAAAAATTTGATAAGAAGATAGAATTAGAGATTGAAATTATGGGAGAGAATTAAAATGAACGGTTTTATGCATTGGTTTAAATCAAGTACAAAAATGAAAAGATGGATATTCTTAATTTTAATAGGAATTATATTATGTTGCTATGGAATAGCTGAAATATTGATTATGAAAGAAATATCTTTTCAAGAAGTAGGAAAAGTAGTTGCCATATTTGTTGTAGGATTTGTTGCAATTGTTGTAGGATTAGTATATATCAATAAAAGGACACTAGAGGTATTAATTGAATCAACAGATGAAAGAATGGAAAACAAAAAAAATGTCAATATTAATTCATTGATTTTTAATAAGACAGTATATGATAAAGGACCAAATATTGTCGTAATCGGAGGAGGAACAGGATTAAATACCGTTCTTTCAGGATTAAAAAATTATACAAGCAATTTAACAGCTATTGTAACTGTATCAGATTATGGAGAAGCTATTACAAACTCTAGAAAAGAATTACAAACATTGCCATTAAATGATATAAAAGACAGTATTGTAGCATTATCAAAAAAAGATGAACAAGTAGAAAAATTATTTAATCATGAATTCCAAAGTGGAAGATTAAGAGGACTAGATTTTTCAGATATATATTTTCTTGCAATGAAAGAAATCAATGGGAATTTTGAAGACTCTATTATAAAAAGTAATGAAGTTATCAATATGGTAGGAAAGGTTATACCAGTTACATTAGATGAAATGAAAATCGTTGCAGAATTGGCAAATGGGTATATTGTAGAAGAAAAATCAAGAATACCAGAAGTTGTTTCTGAAAAATTAACGAAAATCAATAGAATTATGATTAGTCCATCAAATTGTAAACCAGCACCAGGAGTTGTAGAGGCAATAAAAGCAGCAGATTGTATCATTATAGGACCAGGAAGCTTATATACAAATGTTATACCAAATCTTTTGGTAAATGGTGTTAATAGAGCAATCAAAGAAAGTTCAGCAATAAAAGTATATATTAGTAATATTATGACAGAACCAGGACAAACAGACAATTATAGTGTAGCAGACCATATCAATGCTATATTAGAACATTGCGGACAAGGGATTTTTGATTATTGTATTTATGATACAGGGGAAGTTATACCAGAATTTATTAAAAAATATAATTTAGAAGGACAAGATATTGTAGAGCAAGACGTGGACAAAGTAAAAGGTATTAAATTTTTACAAAGAAATTTATCAATGATAGATGGTGAATTTATTAGACATGATCCAAATTTAGTTGCAGCTTCTATTATTGAACTTATCTGTGATGATTTAAAATATCAAGATAAGCAAAATGATCCTCAATATTTAATGTTAAATACAAAATTACAAGAAGAAAAACGAATTAATAAAAAGAAAAAAGCAATGGCAAGGAAAAATAAAAATGGCAAAAAGTCACATGAAAAACATGTAAGAGGAAAAAGTAAATTTAGCAATAAGTATAGTGAGAGAATTGCTTCCATAAGAGAAGCAGATGAAAAAGCAAGAATAAAAACAGAAAAAGAAAATATGAAAAGAAAAGCAAACAAGATGTATGACAAAAATGAAGGAACATCAATTAAATCTACAAAATCAAAAAGTGCAAGAGGAAGAGGCAGAAGAATGAAAACAAAGGCAGAATTAAGAGAAGAAATGATGAAAACTTTAAATGAGAGTGGTTATAAGAAAAAATAAAAGATACGGAGGATATTATGAAATTTACAAAGGAAAGTTTAGATTTAGAAACAGGAATTACAAAAGAATGGGTAATTACAAATGGAATTGGAGGATTTGCTTCTTCTACAATTATTGGAGCAAACACAAGAAAATATCATGGATTGTTAATAGCACCATTAAATCCGCCAGCAAATCGACATGTGATTTTATCAAAATTAGATGAATCTATTGAAGTAAGAGGGAAAAAATATGATTTATATACCAATATATGTGAATCATATATTTCTCATGGATATAAATATCAAGAAGAATTTGAAAAAGACTATTATCCTACTTTTAAATATAAAGTGCAAGGAATAGAAATTGAAAAAAGTATTTGTATGGAATATAATGAAAATACAGTAGGTGTATATTATAAAATCAAAAATGGAAGATATAAAGCTAAATTAACATTAGCACCAATTATGAATTTTAGAGATTTCCACACCATGAATACAGGACATCATTTTAATATAAAACAACAAGCAAATGGTACAAAAGTGAAAGTAATAATAGATGATAAATCACAAACACCAATATATATGAATTTGTCAGAAGGAACTTATATTCCTCATGAAAATGATAATTTTGAGCATATGTTCTATATTGAGGAGGAAAAAAGAGGATTTTATCCAGAAGAAAATCATGCAGTTCCTGGTGTTTATGAAGTCGAAATAAAGGCAAATGAAGAAAAAGAGATTTCATTTGTATGTTCTTTAGAAGAAAATATAGAAGAAAAAGATGTAAAAGAAATATTAGATAAAGAGATATATAGAATCGATACAGAAATAAGACGAACAGGGCTTATTTCAGAGGAAGAAAATAAGACGAAAAAAGAATTAAATGAAGATGAATTAATAAAAACATATATAAAAGCAATTGATAATTTTATTGTGTATAGACCAAAGTTTGGATTACATACCATTATTGCTGGATATCCATGGTTTTTAGATTGGGGAAGAGATTCTTTAATAGCCTTTGAAGGTTTATTGTTGGTTACAAAAAGATATGATATTGCAAGAGAAGTCTTATTAACAATGATAAAAGATGTAAAATATGGATTGGTACCAAATGGCTATTCAGGATATGATAGTAGACCTTTATATAATAGTGTAGATGCTTCTTTACTGTTATTTGAACAAGTTCAAAAGTATCTAGAATATACTAGAGATTATAAATTTGTTAAAGAAAAAATATATCCAAAAATGAAAGATATTATAAAAAACTATGTGGAAGGAAACAATGTTGACGGAAATAACATTTATTTAGATAATGATGGATTGATTTTTTCAGGTACTGATGATACACAAAATACATGGATGGACGCAAAAATAGGAGATATAGCAGTTACACCAAGAAATGGAAAAGCAGTTGAAATCAATGCCATGTGGTATAATGCGAATATGATTATGGCAAATTTAACTTTAAAAATTGGCGATTTATTGCAAATAAAGAAATATAAAGACTTAGCAAAAAAATGTAAAAAAGCATTTGAAGAAAAATTCTATAATCCAAAAACAAAATGTCTTGATGATGTATTAGGAGATAGTAAAATAAGACCAAATCAGTTATTTGCTTTAAGTTTGACATATCCTGTAATAGATGCAGATTCAGAAGTGGCTAAAAATATAATCAATGTTGTAGAAAAGAAACTATTGAATCCTTATGGATTAAAGACATTGGCAAAAGGTGAAGAAAACTATGTAGAAGTCTATGAAGGTGATAGTTTCAAAAGAGACAGTAGCTATCATCAAGGAATCACATGGACATGGTTATTAGGTTTATATTATAATGCACTTGTGAATATGAAAGATAAAGCAAAAAATGAAGAAAAAGAAGCTTTAGAAAGTAAAATAGAAAAATTTGTAGATAAAACTAATAAAACATTTAAGAAAGAAATTAATGAAAATGGTTGTATTGGAAGCATATCAGAGATGTATGATTCTGTAAAACCACAATTACCAAAAGGTGCGATAGCACAAGCTTGGAGTGTATCAGAAGTCTTTAGAATTATCATGAGTAAAAGGGATTAATCCAATTGAGGAAATTTGGGGACGGACTCATTTTCCCTTTCTGTCCTTTTGGGGACGTTTCTGTTTGGGACATTTTGAAAATATTGTAAATATTATAATGAAAAAATAGATATACTTATGTTTTTATGAGTTTACCAGTGTAAATGTAATATAAGTACATCTATTTTATTTTTTAATTTTATTTATTTTCAAAATGTCCCAAACAGAAACGTCTCCAAAAGGACAAAAATCTATTCCTAAAATTCTTTAACGGAATATTTCTTATAAAAATGTAGTTGAAATTAAAAGATTTTGTGATATAATGTGAACAGAAATTCGAAAGAAAATCAAGAAAGATTACTTTAGAGAAAGGAAAGGAAACATGAGAATATTAGGAGTTGATCCTGGGTTTGCAATAACAGGATATAGTATTATAGATTATATAGGAAATAAATTTCATTTAGAAACTTCTGGAGCAATATTGACAGAAGCACATACATCATTTCCGTTAAGATTAGAAAAAATTAATAAAGATTTAGATGATATTATAAAAACATATAAACCAGAAGCTATGGCAATTGAAGAGTTGTTTTTTAACAATAATGCTAAGACAGCAATTAATGTAGCACAAGCAAGAGGGGTTATTTTGATAACAGCAAGACAAAATAATTTAAATATATATGAATATACGCCACTACAAGTAAAGCAAGCAGTTACAGGTTATGGAAGAGCAGATAAAATTCAAGTACAACGAATGGTAAAAATGATTTTAAATGAAGAAAAATTACCTAAGCTAGATGATGTAACAGATAGTATGGCAATGGCGATTTGTCATGCACATTCATCTAAATTTGCACAAAAATTATAAACTTAACCTTTTTGTATACGAAAAAATCCATATAGGGTCAAGATAAAAGCAGATTTTTTCTATACAATAAGAAAAGTATGCATTGGTAAGATTAAAATGCGGAGGGATTATGGTAAAAATAGAAGAATTAGAAAAAGAGCTAAACCAAGGAATTTTAAAAAATATCTATATTTTATATGGTGAAGAACTATTTTTATTAGAAAATGTGTTGAAGAAAATAAGGAATGTATTTGGTGAGTGTATTAAAGGAATTAACTATATACCAATTGATGATACCAATATTGGTGGAATTATATCTGACATAGAAACACCAGCTTTTGGATATGAAAAGAAATTAATCGTTGCTAGGAATTCAGGAATACTAAAAAAAGAAGGCAAACGAAAAAATGCAGAACTTGAGAAAATAAGAGATAGATTAGCAGAATATTTAGAAACAAATAGCAAATTAATAGAAGAAAGTGTAATTTTAGTATTTGTCGAAGAAGATGTAGATAATAAGACAAAACTATATAAAACCATTGATAAATTAGGTGTAGTTTGTAATTTTGAATATCAAAAACCAATCCAAATCGAAAAAAGGATGAAAGCTATTTGCAATGGATATAAGGTAAATATATCAGACGCTAATTTGAGATATTTTATAGAATGTTGTGGTACCAATATGCAAGAATTAATTAATGAAATCAGAAAATTAATTGAATATGCAGGAGAAAATGGAACCATTCAAAAAGAAGATATTGATAGTTTATGTATTAAAAAATTGGAAAGTGTGATATTTGATTTAACAGATAGTTTAGGAAAAAAGGAAACAGGTAAAGCTTTACAAGTTTTGAAAAATCTATTATATGCCAAAGAACCAATACAAAAAATATTAATTACATTATATAACCATTTTAAAAAGTTGTATCTTACAAAAATGGCTATAAAATATAACAAAGATATTATAACAACTTTAAACTTAAAACCAAATCAGACATTTTTAGTAAACAAATATAAAACACAGGCAAAGTATTTTCAAGAAAAGGATTTAAAAGCAATCTTGCAAAATTTAAGGGATTTAGATTACCATTATAAAATTGGATTAGTAGATTTACAAATAGGATTAGAATCTATACTTTGTCGATATTGCTCTTAAGATGAAAAAATTATAATTTTAAAATATGAGGATAATTATGAATCAATATGAAAGAGAAAATGTAGAACAAATAAAAAGTGAAATTAGAGCCTATGAAGAAAAAAATGGGAAAATGCCAAAAGAGAAAATAGCATATTATATTTATAGAAGAATGGGACAAAGTTATTTATATAAAGAAGCATATGAATTGATAAGGAATATTAAAGGAAAAAAGGAGTATGAGGAAGTAGTAGCAATATTTCAAGAAGGAACGAATGAAAACGGAGAAGCATTATGCACAGATATGAATAAGGCTTGTGTAGAATTTATGAAGGAAATGGGGATACATGCTAAATATTTAGCAGTTGAAGCAAAGGAAAAAGAATTATATCATGCAGATGGATGTTTTGAAGTAAATGGGGTATATTATCTTTTTAATTTAGTTCCAGACTTAATGAGAATACAAACAGGAATGAGAACACGAAATTTTGGCATATCACAACAGAAATTAGCAACGAGGTATAAAAATGCAAAATCGGAGCAAATACTAAAAAGAATGAATGAAGAAATAAAAGGTAACAACTTTACAGAGATACCAAGTGAAACAATTCAAGAATGGGATAATGAATTCGGATTTACATATAAAGGTCTTTATACAAATGATGTATTAAGAATGCTGAGAACAGAATGCTTTGATAAAGAATTTATGGAAGATTTTTTTGGAACTAAAAAGCCAGATGAATTAGTACAAAGGAAATTTGAATTTGTGATGAAATATATTGGAATTATTAAGGCAAATCAAAACAGAAAACTTGGAAATGTAGAAGCTACAAGATATTATTTAAAACTTTCGGAATCTATTCTTTCCAAACAAGAAATGAATCATTATATAGAGTTATGTATTGGCTTTATTGAAGAAAGGAAAAGACGAAAAGCAAAAAATATAGCAATAATAAAAAAAGAAAAAGAAAATGTATATTATTTGTATAACTCAGATAAACAAATTTATGAAAAAATAGAAAAAGAAGAATTAATAAAACAAGGAATTCAATATTATAGTTTTAAAAGAGATAAAGATGTACCAATAGAGACATTTATAAAGGAAAAAGAACAAGAATTGATAGAGAGAATGAAGAAACATTCAGAAGATATTGAATTATAACGTATAATAAATCCCAATATTGCTAAAAATAAGGATAAGAATTTTTAGCAAAGGTGATTTCAAGATGAGATTGAAAAAAAATAAAAAGAAAATATTTGTTGCATCCATAATGATTGTATTGATGATGTGTAGCATTGCATATATATTTCTTAGAAACAACGAAGTAGAAGCCTTATCAAAATATGGTTCAAGAGGGGATGAGGTTACACAAATTCAAACCAAACTAAAACGATGGGGATATTATAATGGAAATATAGATGGAATATATGGAAGCCAAACACAAGAAGCAGTAAGATATTTTCAAAGAAAAAATGGTTTAACAGTAGATGGGATTGCTGGTCCTAAGACATTAGCAGCAATGGGAATAACAAGTTCATCATCAGGTTCATCATCTTCTTCTAGTAATAGTAGTAATGTTAATTTATTAGCAAGATTAATTTATGGAGAAGCAAGAGGAGAACCATATACAGGACAAGTGGCAGTTGGAGCAGTTGTTATGAATAGAGTCAAAAGCAGTTCATTTCCAAACAGCATTTCAGGCGTTATTTATCAATCAGGAGCATTTGATGCAGTTAGTGATGGGCAAATTAATCTAACACCAGATGCAACTGCAAAAAAAGCAGCACAAGATGCAATTAATGGATGGGATCCTAGTTATGGAGCTATTTATTATTTTAATCCATCAACAGCGACAAACAAGTGGATATGGTCAAGACCAATGACAGTAACCATTGGAAGGCATAGATTTTGTAAATAAGAAAAAATTCTTATGTAAAAAGAAGGGGACGGCAATACTTTTCAAGGTACACCGTCCATTTCTGTATGGGTATTTATATAAAGAAAGTATATAGATAAAATCATATAAAGTCAATAAAAATATAAAAAGGATTTGAATACAAACCAACAGTGTGTTAGAATGAAGAAAGATGTATACCTTGAGAAGGGAATGAGATAATCATGATAGATTTAGAAAAAGATGTAAAATATATAAAAGGTGTTGGACCCAATAGAGTAAAATTATTAAATAAATTAGGAATATTCACACTAAAAGATTTAATTACATATTATCCAAGAACCTATGAAGATAGAAGTAAACCAAAAAACATTGCAGAATGTATAGATGGTGAAGAAGTATTAATTGAAGCATATGCTAGTGGAAGACTAAGTGATGTAAGACTTAGAGGAAAAACCATGCAAAAATTAGTAATTAGAGATGAAACAGGCGTAGCAACAGCAGTCTGGTTTAATCAAAGCTATTTAAAAAATAAATTTGAACAAGGAAAGAAATATACTTTTTATGGAAAAGTAAATAATACCTTTGGAAGAATTACCATAAATTCACCTGTTTTTGATGAAGAAGGAAAATCATCAAATACTGGAAAAATTATTCCCATATATCCATTAACATTTAGTTTATCACAAAATACGATTAGAAGGATTATGGAAAATGCAATAAAAGAAGTAGAAGGAAATCTAGAAGAAACTTTGCCAGAATATATATTAAAAGAATACCAATTAGAAGGCATTAATGAGGCAACAAAAAGTATTCATTTTCCACAAGAATTTAAAGATTTCAATATTGCAAGAAATCGATTAGCTTTTGAAGAATTATTAACCATGCAATTAGCTTTATTAGAATTAAAAAATAGTTACATTAATGAAGAAAAAGGAATCCAATTTAGTAAAGATGTTCACATGTCAGATATCGTTAATAAATTACCATTTCGATTAACCAATGCTCAAAGAAGAGTGCTAGAAGAAATTGATAATAACATGGAATCTGATAAACCAATGAACCGATTATTACAAGGAGATGTTGGTTCAGGAAAAACCGTTATTGCCATGTGTGCAGCATATAAAGCGGTAAAATGTGGTTATCAAGCAGCCATTATGGCGCCAACAGCCATTCTTGCAACACAACATTTAGAAAACTTTAAAAAGATATTGGACGAATTAGATGTTAAATGTGAATTATTAATTTCAGCCATGACCAAAAAGAAAAAAACAGAACTACTAGAAAGATTAAAAAATGGAGAAATAGATATTTTAATTGGAACACATGCTTTATTACAAGAAAATGTAGAATTCAAAAATTTAGGATTAGTGGTAACTGATGAGCAACATCGTTTTGGTGTAAAACAAAGAACAACCATTGTTGAAAAAGGGCAAAATCCAGATGTATTAGTTATGACAGCAACCCCAATTCCTAGAACATTAGCTTTAATATTATATGGAGACTTAGACATCTCTATTATTGATGAACTACCACCAAACAGGAAAAAAATTGATACATTTGCAGTAACCAAAGGAATGGAAGACAGAATTAATAACTTTATTAAAGTACAATTAAAAGAAGGTAGACAAGCATATATTGTATGTCCATTAGTGGAAGAAAATGAGGAATTAGATTTAAAATCAGTAGAAAAGTTATATGAGAAATGTAAAACTGAAATTTTTCCAGAATATAGAGTAGAATACATACATGGAAAAATGAAAGCAAAAGATAAAGATGACATTATGATGAAATTTAAAAATAAAGAGATTGACATATTAATTTCCACAACGGTTATTGAAGTTGGTGTAGATGTACCAAATGCCAATATTATGGTTATAGAAGATGCTCAAAGATTTGGACTAGCACAATTACATCAATTAAGAGGAAGAGTAGGAAGAGGAGAATATAAATCCTATTGTATTCTAAAATATGAAGGCAAAGGTGAAACCGTTAGAAAAAGAATGAAAGTTATGTGTGATACTAATGATGGTTTCATTATTTCAGAAAAAGACTTAGAATTAAGAGGCTCTGGAGATTTCTTTGGAACCATGCAACATGGACTTCCAGAATTTAAAATTGCTAACCTATTTGAGGATATGAATATATTAAAAGTGGCGCAAGAGGCAGCAATTAAAATCATTGATAAAGACCCGAAATTAGAAAAAGAAGAAAATGCAAGATTAAAAAGACTAATTAGAGATAAATTTACAAAGAGGATAGAGATATGAGATATGAGAAATAATCAAGTATTATTTCTCATATTCTGTATTTATAGGATTTTTAACAGGACTAATATTATGTAAAACATTGTAAGCTTCTTCGGGATAGGTTTCAGAAAATTTTTTCCAGATAGAGGCTTCTTGAAAATCTAACAAATCTTGAGCATGTTCTTGCCTAAGAATGTAGTTTGGATTACATATGTAACCAGTATGAGAATTAAAGTAACCATTAATCCAAATATTAGGGAGAGTACTTGCGTATTTTTCAAATTTAACTGGATAAATTTTCATGCCTGATGTCTGTATATTAGAAGAAGGAGAGGCTTTCTGCAACAAGCAATTTAAAAATAAATGAGCAGTTGAAGTATGAAGTTGAATATTCCTTAATAATTTTTTAGGAATACTGACAACAATAATAGCTGGATTGGTGATTGAGGCATGATAATGATAATTTTTAAAATCATTTTCAGATTTAGGAATCGATACAACTCTATCGATTTGTGCATTATATTCTTTCTTTAAAGAAATTCCATTTTGAAGAATAGAATCTGCTTTTTCCAATGAAGTTTCGTGTAATAATGGGTATGTTAAATCTAAAAAAAGATTGTTTTTAAAATCATTATAATCTATATCAGAAATCATAAAAATACCTCCTTTTTTATAAATTGTATCATAATTTTTTTAAATATGTCTATAAAGTCAAGATATAAAAGAAAAATAAATTACATATAGAAAAAATATAATTTTATAAAAAAACAAAAAGAACAACTGTAAAATATTGTAAAATAGAAAAATATTTTAGTAAATGTAACTTTAGTAACAAATGTAACTATAAGGAGGAAAAAACATGACAAAAGAGGCAAAATTAATAGCACTAAGAGAGGAGAGTGAAGCACGGTCCGTTGTATCACAGTTAGGGTTACGTAGAGACTTAAGAGGAACATACATTATTCAAGAATTTATTAAAGGAAAAAGAAAAACAGAAGATTTAAGTGATAAAGAAGTCGAAATGGTTCTTAGTGCATGGGAAAGTAGACATTATGTACCAAGAGCATTACTAACACCCAACGAAGAGATACAAATACTGGTTGATAATTTAAAATTGACAAAAGATGAAGAAGAAACAGATGAGGAGTTCGACAAAAGAAAAGTGAAACATATCGAAAAATATGTAAGGACAATTCTTGCTTAAAAAGGAAATAAGTCATTGTTTTAGGCGTTAAGGCTATCTTAACGCCTATTGACTTTTTATAAAAAACATATTAATATATATCTATAAAATAAAAAAGGATGTCGATATATATGTTTCAACTAATTATAAAATTAATTGGTTTAATAATGGTTTTAGTAGGTGTTATTTTAATATATGATGCAAGAATTATTACAAAAAGATTTTTTGGTTTTGGAGACCAAAATGAAGGCTCAAATGGATTAAAAATTATAGGATTTATACTAGCCATAGTAGGCGGTTTGATAATTTATTTTTCTATGTAAAATTCATAAAAACTATTGACAATAAAAATAGATTTGTGCTAATATATTTATTGTTAGTTCATATATGCGGATGTGGCGGAACTGGTAGACGCGCTGGTCTTAGGAACCAGTGCCAACGGCGTGGGGGTTCGAGTCCCTTCATCCGCACCAATGACGTTTCTGTTCGAACTAACAGAACAGAGTTGATATAAAATCAATCAGAAAATAAAATCTGGTTGATTTTTTTTGTGAAAAAATACAAATATGTTAATTTTGGCACATTCCATAAATAATATATAAATTTATTGTATGTATAAAAAGCCCTAGAGATTTTTTGTCTAACTTGAAAAAAATATATGTATATGCTAAAATTTGATTAATATATAACTAAAAAAATGGAGGAATAGATGGATTTATTACAAAGAATATTAGAGTGTAATGAGGAAGATATAGATACTATCATGCAACAAGCAATAGAAGAGGCTGATTTTAATAGTGAAAAAGTAGAAAAACTAGGATTTTTAAACTATGGAAAATCAAATCATTTATTTAAAGGTTTTATTCCACTAAATACTAGAATTAAATATTCAAATTTATCAATAGAGGATTATGGTATGCAAACAACAGATTATATGTATGAATTTGCACATTTTATTAAAAAATATAATATTAATACCAAAGGAGCCTTAATACATAATTTAGAATACTATATTAATTCTTACTTTGGAATGCCTGGAAATGTAGACAGAGAACAAATATTTAACGAAATGGCTTGGAATACAACAACAACAGATGAAGAATTCTTTGCTGCCCTTGAAAATAATAAATTAGGAGACTTAAAAAATAAAGGAGCTGCACTATGCACAGAAAGAAGTGCAATGGCTCAACAAATATTAAGTCTATTTGGTATAGAAAGTTATTATTGTATGGGATGTGTAGATTTAGGAAATCACCAAGATGCACATTGTTTTAACATTGTTAAAAGAAAAAAGGATTATGCAGTTTTAGATTATAGTTGTCCTGTAACATCATTTAGTAGAGAAGGATCTGTTAGAGCATTCTATCCTTTTGTTGGTACTTTAAGTAATGAAGAATTTTTAGAGTTTATAAATAATAAGACTGTTAAGAATTTTGAAAATTACGAATTTATTGAAGGTAAAAGAATTTCTACAGAGGGTGAAAGATTATATGTTGTTGGAGCATTTAAAATTGATAAGAAAAAGATTAAAACAGGTAATGAATTAGGTCAAGAAGTAATTTCTGAAATGGAAGACACTCAATTAGAAGATGAAACGGAGAAAGATATTATTGCACAACAAAAACAATTACAAAATCAAAAAGATACAAATAATCAAACTTTATAAAGGAGAGGAAAATGGATGAAAATCAATATGCAATTGCATATAGTGAAGTTTTGGAGATATTAAAATATATTTCTAAGGAAGATTACAATAAAATACCACAAGAAAAATTAAATGTATTTAAAGCAAATGCAAGTAAAGATTATAAATTTAAATATAATCCTCAAAAAACATTAGATGAACAAAATGTTTCTAAAAAAGCAAAAGCAATTATAGGATTATTGTTTAGAGATTATTGGGCAACTGAAAGTCAGAGACAAAAGATTATTAGGAAACAAAATTATGATAGAAAGAAAATTGAAAAGGAAAAGCAAGAAAAGTATAATCAAAATGATATTTTTAAAGAAAAACAAATTAATAAAAATTCAATAAATATAGAAAATACTTCAATAATAGAATATAAGGAATCTTTGCTTTCAAAAATTTTACAAAAAATTAAAAGGATTTTAGAAAGCTTGAATTTGATAATGTAAAAATTGATTGGAATCATATAGAAAATGGAATTACAATAGATCAATTAGCGAATCAGTTTAAATAGAGCCTCATTATTGTTAGCTAACAATAATGAGGTTTTTGTATGAAATAAAGTGCTACTTTTTTGAATTTTTAATCAATATATAAATGTAAGATATCTTAAATAAGGAGTTTAGATCTAAATTGGAAAAAGGGAAGAAAATAAAAAAATATATTAATAATCATGAAATAGAATTAGAAAAAATAATAGAAGAATATAGTGGATATGTCTATAAAATTATTAAAAATATGGTAAGCTCACATTTATCAGATGAAGATGTGGAAGAAATAATATCAGACACTTTCTTTATTTTATGGAAAAATAGAGAAAAATTAAATGAAGAAAAAATATTAAGTTCATATATTGCAGGAATTGTAAGGAATTTGGTGAGGGAAAAAACAAGAATCATTAATATTCATGCAGATATTTTAGATTATGAAAATATTCTTCAAGATGGTCAAAAAATGGACATGATTTATGAGGAAAGAGAGAGAATTTATATTATTGAAAAAGTTTTAAAAACAATGAAGGAAGAAGACAGAATGATATTTCATTTATATTATTATTCATCTATGAAAATAAAAAATATTGCAGATAAACTAAAAGTAACAGAATTTAATGTGAAATCAAGATTATATAGAATACGAAAAAAGATAAAAAAAGAATTAGAAAAAGGAGGGTATAGTCATGAGGGATAAACAAACAGAAAAAATACTAGAAAATGTTACACAAAAGATAGCTATATCCAACTTTGAAAAGAAAGAGAGGTTAGATATGAAAAATACAAGAAAAAGTATGTTTAAAATTGGTATTGCTGCTTGTTGCATGATTGTTTCTATGACAGGAATTGTTTTTGCAAAAGATATAGGGGATTTTGTAAAGAATTTGTTTGGGAAAAATACAAGTGATGGAGTAGATATAGCAGTTAATGAAGGATATGTGGCAAATGTGAATACAGAACATCAAAATGCAGAAGGAATAGAGATTAGTGTAGAATCACTTATCATGGATGATTTTAATTTTGCTATGAATTTTGATGTCAAGCTAAGTGAAGGATATAATATTGATGAGTTTGAAAAAACACTGTTTACAGATTTAGTTATAACAGATGAAAATGGGGAAATGGTGTTTAATACAAAAGATGATATGACAGAAAATGGATATATGGGAGCATATAGTATGCTTGCAACAAAGAAAACAGATAATGAATTTACAGTTTCATTAGCAGCAACAGGAAATACAAAGGCATTTCCTAAAAGTAAACATCTAACTGTGAAATTTACAAAATTAACAACATCTCAATATGTAAATGAGCAAAGACAAGATACAGTATATGAAGGTAACTGGTTTTTTGAAGTAGATGTACCAGAAGAATTCTATAACAGAGAATCTAGTATATACAAAGTAAAAAGTTGTAGTGAGGAAGGAATAGACATCAATCAAGTGACAGCAGTTGTGTCAAACACAGCATTTAAATTGTCAATTCCAGAAATTTTGACAGATAAAATAGATTATGCATTATTAAAAGCAGATACGGTAGGAAGTATTTATGATAGAATAGCACTTCAAAAAGAATATGTAGAAACAGAAGATGGAAAAAGATTTGAAATAGCTGCTAGAAGCGATGGAGATGGTGGATATAGTGTACCAGAAGAAGGAAATAAAATAACAAATTATCATCAGACCTTTAATTTAACCCAATATGATGCAACTAACGAAATAACAGTGCATATTTTTACCAATAAAGGAGAAGAAATTACACTTGTGTTGGAAAAAATGTAATTGAAATGCTAATTTTGCAATTTTATGTGAAGTGTAGTATAATAAAAGTAGCATGACCAAAGGGTTTTGCTGTAACTAATAATACGCATCCTCCAATTGGAGAAAGGAGGCCTTTATGGCAGATTTGACACGAGAAGACTGGAAAGAAGAAGAGAGAACGTATAAGTTCTACAATTCACTAAAAGCAACCAGTCTCAAGTGCAATTATGGCAGCAAGGACTGTGGGACTTGCACTGATAAGGATTGCACTTGGCGGGAGTATTTATTAAATCCGCCATATTAAAAAGAGAGGGCGTTTTCCAGAAGGCAATTTCTGGGGAATGCCTTTCTCCATTTTTTAATATATGAATATATATACTTGTAACTTTATAGAAAATATTGTAAAATAATATAGATAGAAGTTGAAAACTTGTAAAAGTAGGAGGGAAAAGATATGGAGATTGGATTTTATGCGGGAAGTTTTGACCCATTTACCAATGGACATTTACATGTTGTGACAAAATCAGCCAAACTATTTGACAAAGTTATTATAGGAATTGGTGTGAATCCAGATAAAAAAAGAAGATACGATAAAGAAATTATGAAAAATGCAATAGAAAAACTCCTTGTAAATAGAAATCTTACAAATGTGTCTGTGGTTTGTTATGATAACCTTTCTGTTGATGCGGCATTAGAACATAATGCAACATTGTTAGTAAGAGGGGTTAGAAACGGTATGGATTATCAATATGAAGAAACCCTAGCATCTATTAATGAAGAGATTTCAGGATTAGATACAATGTATATTAGAGCAGGAAGTTTAGGAAATATTAGTTCAAGTATGGTAATGGAATTATTACAATACGGGAAAGATGTTTCAAAATATTTACCAGAAGAAATTATGGAAGTTATTAAATAAGAGTGCTTTTTATGAATTTAGGAAATTCGATGGAATAAAAAATAACTCAAAAAAATCCAGATATAAGAGTTTTATACCTGGATTTTTTATATATTTTCATTCATTATTTTATCATATATTACTTTAATAAAACCATTCATACTTTCTTTTGTATAGTCATTATCAAAAATAAAATCAAATGATAATTTAGAATAATCTAAAGTAGCAGATTCTCTTTTTTCAAGATATTCTGAAGTAATATGATCTCTTTCTAATATTCTTTCTTTTCTCACTATATCGTCAGAAATGACTAATATTTTGATATTACACATATCCCAGAATTTTACCTTAGGAAGCAAAGCCCAATCAAAAACAAAATACTGTTGCTTTTGCAACAAAATATTATCTAATTCTTGCTCCATATATTTCCATGTGATATCTGTTAGGTTTTGCATTTTATCTGTATCACTAAACACAATATTACCTAATTTCTTTCTATCAATAGTTTCATTTGAATCCAAAAGTTCACTGCCAAATATGTCACAAAGTTTTTTTGCAATATGAGGGTCTGAAGTTGCTTGATGTCCAATTTTATCAATGTCTACATATTGACCATTTAATTTTTGAGCAAGTGTTCTGGCAATGGTGGATTTTCCTGTTCCTGTTTTACCTGTAATTCCAATCAATTTCATATTGAAATCCTCCTTAAATGTTTAGAAAAATTATATCATTTCAAATAGAAAAAAGCAATAAATGAAAGAAATGAAAAGAAAAAGGAAAAGAATTATCAATTTTTCGCTAAAAACCTTGTAAAAAGTTAAAAAATATAGTATTATATTAGGGTAGAATATGAAAGGAGAAAACCGATGGAAAAAAGTTTTAGTGAAAGTTATAAAGAAGCGGGCGTAGATGTAACAGCAGGATATAAAGCAGTAGAACTAATGAAGAAAAGTGTGCAAGAAACATATACAAAAGGAGTTATGTCAGACCTTGGAGGATTTGGGGGTCTTTTTAAGTTAGATATAAATGAAATGAAGGAGCCTATTTTAGTGTCAGGAACAGATGGTGTGGGAACGAAACTAAAATTGGCTTTTTTGCTTGATAAACATGATACCATAGGACAAGATTGTGTAGCAATGTGTGTAAATGACATTGTTTGCTGTGGTGCAAAACCATTATTTTTCTTAGACTATATATCATTATGGAAAAACATTCCAGAAATGGTAGCAAGTATTGTAAAAGGTGTAGCAGATGGCTGTAAAAAAGCAGGATGTGCATTAGTTGGAGGAGAAACAGCAGAAATGCCAGGACTATATTCTGATAATGAATATGATTTAGCAGGATTTAGTGTAGGTGTTGTGGATAAAGCAAAAATTATCAATCCTGATAATATCGAAGAAGGAGATGTTGTTATAGGTCTTACATCTTCAGGTGTACATTCAAATGGATTTTCTTTAGTTAGAAAAATATTTAATGTTAATGAAGAAAATTTAAGAGAATATAGAGAAGAATTAGGAATGACATTAGGAGAAGCATTGCTTACACCAACAAAAATTTATGTAAAACCAGTTTTAAAATTAATAGATGAAGTAACTGTAAAAGGAATTTCTCATATAACTGGTGGTGGTTTCTATGAGAATATGCCAAGAATGTTAAATGACAATGTTTCATTAGAAATCCAAAAAGATACATATCCAGTACCAGAAATCTTTAAATTAATCCAAAAAGAAGGAAATATCCCAGAAAGAGATATGTATAATACCTTTAATATGGGAATTGGTATGGCAATCATTATTCCAGAAAGTGATAAAGAAAAAGCATTACAAGTATTAGAACAAGAAGGCGAAAAAGCATATGTGATAGGAAAGGTGGTTAAAGGAAACAGAGAGATAAAGGTTATATAAAATAAGTAAAATTGAATATGTTATGTGAATGTGATATAATATCTATCAAGTAACTTTATAAACATATGCACCGGCACATGAGTGCCAAGGAGGGAAAGATGAACTACTACACAAAGCTGAAAGATGACGAAAAAATCGTAATCCTTATTAACAAAGGATTTACAAAGGAGCAGTTCGAAGTAGGAGGCTCTTTGCGAAACGACATCGGACTGGTGGGACAGAAAGATTTGGAAAATGCAGAAGTTCATTCTAGTGAAGAAAGTCTTACTGTGAAAGTGAAAGGACGGGGACTGGTAAGCGAAGAACCCCGAGGGAAGGTGAGAAGATGTTATAACGGAGAGAAAGTAATATTTCTCTCTGGTGCTGATTGTATAATAGTGCCTACAATCTTTTCGCAAATCCGAAGAAAACTCATCAAATGGGGGATAATATAATCCCCCAGTAAGACTTTCAAAATGGAAACAGGTAGATATTATATGGGCAGTTATTGCCAAATGATATCTGCCTGTTTATACGTTTTAGCATATAAAAAATAAAAATAGTACAGAAAAAATCATAAAGTGATTTTTCATGAAGGTACAACATAGCCAAGCTATTAATAAGTTTATGTTTATAAATATAATAAATCATTACCAAAATAAATAAAGGAGGAATTATTAAATGGTAAGAAGAATTTATGTTCAAAAAAAACCAGGATTTGATGTAGAAGTAAAAGGAATCCAAGAGGATTTAAAAGAAAACTTACAGATAAAAGGACTAGAGCAAGTGGTTATCTTAAACAGATATGATGTATCTGGAGTGGATGAAGAAAGTTACAATAAAGCAAAAACAACTGTATTTTCTGAGCCACAAGTAGATGATTATTTTGATGAAACTTATACATTTGATCAAAATGACAAAGTATTTGCAGTAGAATATTTACCAGGACAATTTGACCAAAGAGCAAATTCATTAGAAGAATGTTTACAAATCATCAGTGGAGGAGAAAGACCAACTTGTAAATCTGCAAAAGTATATATTTTAAAAGGAAATCTTTCAGATGAAGAAGTAAAAAACATTAAGAACTATTTAATCAACTCAGTAGATGCTAGAGAGGCAAGTTTAGAAAAACCAGAAACATTAGAAGATAAATTAACAGAGCCAGAAGATGTCCAAGTAGTAGATGGATTTATTCATATGACAGATGATGATACAGAAAAATTCTATGAAAAATATGGTTTTGCTATGGATATTGCAGACTTAAAATTCTGTCAAGAATATTTTAGGGACACAGAAAAAAGAGATCCAACCATGACAGAAATGAAAATGATTGACACATATTGGTCAGATCATTGTAGACATACAACTTTTCTTACCAGATTAGAAGAAATTGACATTGAATGGGATTTATTAAAAGACATATATGGAAAATATATAGAATCTAGAAAATTTGTATATCAAGATAGAAAAAAAGATATTTCTTTAATGGATGTTGCAACCATTGTTGCAAAAGAATTAAAGAAAAGAGGAGTCTTAAAAAATCTTGATGAATCAGAAGAAATTAATGCTTGTAGTATAAAAGCCAATATCATGGTAGATGGAAAAGAAGAAGAATATTTAATCATGTTCAAAAATGAAACACATAACCACCCAACAGAAATTGAACCATTTGGTGGAGCAGCTACTTGTTTAGGTGGAGCGATTCGTGACCCATTATCAGGACGTGTGTATGTATATCAAGCAATGCGTGTAACAGGTTGTGGAGACCCAAGACAAACCATTGAAGAAACATTACCAAATAAATTACCACAAAGAAAATTGACAAATGAAGCTGCAAGAGGATACAGCTCTTACGGAAATCAGATTGGTTTAGCTACTGGACAAGTTGCCGAAATCTATCATCCAGGATATGTAGCAAAACGTATGGAAATTGGAGCCTTAGTAGGTGCAGCACCATCTAAAAATGTTATTAGATTAAGACCAGAGCCAGGAGATAAAGTCGTTCTACTTGGTGGAAGAACTGGTAGAGATGGCTGTGGAGGAGCAACAGGTTCATCTAAAGCACATAATAGTGAATCATTAACAAGCTGTGGTGCAGAAGTACAAAAAGGAAATGCACCAGAAGAAAGAAAAATTCAAAGATTATTTAGAAATCCTGAAGTAACCAAATTAATTAAACGTTGTAATGACTTTGGTGCTGGTGGTGTATCAGTAGCTATTGGAGAATTAGCAGATGGATTAGAAATAAACTTGGATAAAGTACCTAAAAAATATGAAGGATTAGATGGTACAGAGCTTGCTATTTCAGAATCACAAGAAAGAATGGCAGTAGTTGTTGCAGATAAAGATGTAGAAAACTTTATTAATTTAGCAGAAAAAGAAAATATTGAAGCAACAGTTGTTGCAAAAGTTGTAGAAGAACCAAGAGTAAAAATGTATTGGAGAAATAAGGTTATTGTTGACCTATCAAGAGAATTCTTAAATACAAATGGGGATGTAAAAAATGCCAATGCAAAAATCACAAAACCGTTAGATGCAGAAAACTATTTTGCAAGTAAGCAAGTTAATGACATAGAAAAAACATGGAAAGAAACTATTACAGATTTAAATTGTTGTTCACAAAGAGGATTAGTAGAAAGATTTGATAGTACAATCGGAGCAAATACAGTTATTATGCCATTTGGTGGAAAATATCAATTAACACCAGCAGAAGGAATGGTAGCAAGAATCCCAACATTAGAAGGATATACAGATGCAGGAACAATCATGACATATGGATATAACCCATATATTGCAAGTTGGAGTCCATTCCATGGGGCTGTATATGCAATCGTAGAATCTGTTGCAAAATATGTAGCACTTGGTGGAGATTACAAAAAAGCATATTTAACATTACAAGAGTACTTTGAAAAATTAAGAAACGAGCCAGAAAGATGGGGAAAACCATTAGCTGCATTACTTGGAGCATATTATGTACAAGAACAATTACAAATTGCAGCAATTGGTGGAAAAGATAGTATGTCAGGTTCATATAATGAGCTAGATGTACCACCAACATTAGTATCTTTCTGTATTGGTGATGTAGACACAACAAAAGTGGTTTCAAATGAATTCAAGAAAGCAAATTCAAAAGTATATGTACTAAAAACAAAAATGGGAAAAGAAAATATCATTGATTTTGATGATTTAAAAGAAAACTTTGAATTGGTACATAAATTGATTAATGATGGAAAAGTTTTATCATCAAACACAATCAAAAATGGTGGTATTGCAGATGTTATCACAAAGAGTTGTATCGGAAATAAGATTGGATTTAAGTTTGAAAATACAGAAGACTTATTTACACCATTATATGGTTCATTTGTTTTAGAAGCATCAGAAGATATAGATAATGCAAAATTAGAATTATTAGGAACAACAACAAGTGAAAAAGCAATTGTTGTAAATGAAAATGTTGTATTAGACTTAGAAGAATTAATCAAACTTTGGGAAGAGCCATTAGAAAAAGTATTCCCAACAAGGGTAGAACAAAAAGGTGAAGCAAGAAATATCTTAAGTCAAAAAACACCTACAACTACAAGAAAATTACCAATTACAAGACCTCATGTCTTTATACCAGTATTCCCAGGAACAAACTGTGAATATGATTCTGCAAAAGCATTTGAAGATGCAGGTGCAAGAGTTAGTACAGTTGTATTTAAGAACTTAAAACCACAAGACATACAAGATTCTATTGAATTATTTGCAAAAGAAATAGAAAAAGCACAAATCATCATGTTCCCAGGAGGATTTAGTGCCGGAGATGAACCAGATGGTTCAGGAAAATTCATTAGTAGTATTTTCAGAAATCCAAAACTAAAAGATTTAATCCATAAACATCTATATGAAAAAGATGGATTAATGTTAGGAATTTGTAATGGATTCCAAGCATTAGTAAAATTAGGATTATTACCATATGGAGAAATTAGAGAAATGGATGACACAATGCCAACTTTAACATTTAATACCATTTCAAGACACCAATCAAAAATGGTAAATACAAAAGTTGTATCAAAAATGTCACCATGGTTTAGTGAAGTAGAACTAGGAGAAGAATTTACAGTTCCAATTTCACATGGAGAAGGTAGATTTATTGTTTCAAAAGAATTAGAAGAAGAGCTAATTGCTAATGGACAAATTGCTACACAATATGTTGATTTTAATGGAAATGCGACATATGACATTGACTTTAACCCAAATGGTTCAATAGATGCCATCGAAGGTATTACTAGCCCAGATGGTAGAATCTTAGGTAAGATGGGACATTCAGAAAGATGTTATAGAGATATCTTGAAAAATATGCCAGGTAAGAAAGATCAAAAGATTTTTGAAGCAGGGGTGAACTATTATAGATAATGGATAGCCAAGAAAAAATCAATCGATTTAATGAACTGCAAGAAAAACTAAGCATAGAAATTAATGAGACACAAGAAAAGTCAACTCTAGAAATTAACGCGGAAGAAGAAAAATCAAATTTAGAAGTAAAAGAAGAGCAAGAATTAAATCAATTGGCAAAAGAATTTTTAGAGATGACAAGGCAAACCTATGATAGAGTAGCAACTACCTATTCTGATGTCAATGGAACCAAGATGATAGATTCCTACAGAAATATGTATGATATCTTATTTAAAACAGCTGAGAAAGAATTAGAAAAGCCAATAGAAGATATGGAAGTATTAGATGTAGGAACAGGTCCTGGTAGAGATATAAAATTCATGTATAGCAAAGGAATAAAAAGAGTAGTCGGATTAGATAATTCAGAAGAATTTATTAAGATATTAAAAGAACTTGAAGAAAAGAGAGAAATTCCAAGAAACAGTTTTGTCAAAGGGGATATGTTAGATATTCCTTTTGACAATGAAACTTTTGATATTGTTAGACAAAATGCATCTTTATTGCATATACCAATCACAACCAAAGGTGAGATGTTAGATAAAGCTATACAAGAAAGTTATCGTGTTTTAAAAGAAAATGGAATCTTATTTGTTAGTGTAAAAAAAGGAAAAGGGGTTCAATTAATAGATACGAAAGAAGGATTAGGTGCAAGAATCTATCAAATGCATACAGTAGAAAGTATTACGAAAATTCTGGAAGAACATCATTTTCGTATATTAGATATTATAGAAATAGAAGAACAAAGAAAAGAAAGCAAGATTGATTGGATTAATGTCATTGCGAAAAAGTGTAGATAAAGATTCAATAGAAATGGCAAAATATAGCATTTGAAAATAAGCACGGGTGACTAAGAATTATAGTCAACATAAAAGTGTCCCAAACAGAAACGTCCCCAAAAGGACAAAAGGGACAAATAAAAAGAAAGGATTGAAAAAATGGAAAACAATAATATATATAAAACACCACTTTCTGGTAGATATGCCAGTCCAGAAATGAATAGAATATGGTCAAATAATGAAAAATATTCAACATGGAGAAAATTATGGGTAGCATTAGCAGAAACAGAAAAAGAATTAGGAATTGATATAACAGATGAACAAATTGAAGAAATGAAGAAAAATGTAGATAATATTGATTATGATATTGTTGCCAAAAGAGAAAAAGAATGTAGACATGATGTTATGGCACATGTATATGAATTTGGATTAAAATGTCCAAAGGCAAAACCAATTATCCATTTAGGAGCAACTTCATGCTATGTAACAGATAACACAGATGTTATTTTAATGTCTAAAGCATTAAAACTAATCAAAGAAAAATTAATCATTGTTATTAAAAACTTAAAAGCATTTGCAGAAAAAAATAAAGATGTAACTTGCTTAGGATATACCCATTTCCAACCAGCGCAATTAACAACTGTTGGAAAAAGAGCAACTTTATGGATGCAAGATTTACTAGAAGATTTAGAAGAATTAGAATTTGTTGAAAGTCATATGAAATTATTAGGTTGCAAAGGAACAACAGGAACACAAGAAAGCTTTATGAAATTATTTAAAGATGAGACTAAAGTAAGACAAATTGACGGAAAAATTGCTGAAAAAATGGGATTTGAAAAAGTATATAATGTATCAGGACAAACCTATACAAGAAAATTAGATTCAAGAGTTTTAAACTTACTAGCAGAAATTGCACA
>CALXXJ010000012.1 GCA_944392665.1 uncultured Clostridia bacterium
ATTATTTTTTTATTATTTATTTTAATTATTTTTTTATTATTTATTTTAATTATTTTTTTATTATTTATTTTAATTATTTTTTTATTATTTATTTTAATTATCTTTTTATTATTTATTTTAATTATTTTTTTATTATTATCTTAATTATTCATTCTAATTTTTATTTTATTATTTTTGAATATTTTTTTTATTTTTGAATATAATAATAATGTAAGGTTAATAATAGTTAAACAAAAAATAATATTAGATGTTTATTCGTTTATTATTATTTGAGCAAAAATATATTATGGTGTTTTTTAATATTATAATATGTTGGCGACGTGAATATATTACTTGTTTGTATGCTATATTTTTATTTTAGATTTTCTTTTTATAATCTGTATTGTGGCAAAATAATATGTAATGTATTTTAGTTACGATTATTCTTATATCTTCTAATGATTATTAGTAGTCCTTTTTATTGGATAAATTTAGTTGTTAGTGGTGTATTAATGGTCAAGTGAGTGATTAATATATGTGGTTTAAAGTTTACGCATATAGTAATATATGCTAGATTTGAAAATTATGTATCTTGGTTTTAACTGCGATTATTATTAGCTTTACTGATTAAAGGCAGATAATGTTTCTATTATCTGCCTTTAAATTTTTATATTCAAAAATATTTTTTATATATCTAAGTTTCTTACATATTTTGCGTTTTGTTGTATAAATTCTCTTCTTGGTTCTACTTCGTCTCCCATTAACAATGTAAAGATTTCATCTGCTTTTTGAGCATCCTCCATAGTTACCTTAATAAGAATTCTTGTTTCTGGATTCATTGTTGTATCCCATAACTGTTCTGGATTCATTTCTCCTAAACCTTTATATCTTTGTAATGATAATGAATCTCTTGTAATTCCTTTTTCTTCTAATTCTTTATATGCTTTTTCTAAATCTTCATCTGTATAACAATATTTATCTTCCATTCCTTTTTTAGATAATTTATATAATGGTGGTTGTGCTAAATATACATTTCCATTTTCTATTAATGGTCTCATATATCTAAAGAAAAATGTTAATAATAATGTTCTAATATGTGAACCATCAACATCAGCATCTGCCATGATGATTACTTTTCCATATCTTATTTTTGTAACATCAAAATCTGCACCAATTCCTGCACCTATAGCAACAATAACTGGATTTAATTTATCATTTCCATATATTTTATCTGCTCTAGCTTTTTCTACATTTAACATTTTTCCCCATAAAGGTAATATTGCTTGGAACTTTCTATCTCTTCCTTGTTTTGCACTACCTCCTGCTGAATCTCCCTCAACGATATATACCTCACATTCATCTGCATTTTTACTACTACAATCTGCAAGTTTTCCTGGTAATGTAGATGTTTCCAAACTACTTTTCTTTCTTACTAATTCCCTAGCTTTTCTTGCTGCTTCTCTAGCTCTTGATGCACTAATACATTTATCTAATATAGCTTTTGCTACAGATGGATTTTCTTCTAAGAATGTAGATAATGCTTCATTTACCATACTTTGTACCACACCTGTAACTTCACTATTCCCTAGTTTTGTTTTTGTTTGTCCTTCGAATTGAGGCTCTTTTACTTTTACAGATACAACTGCTGTTATTCCTTCTCTAATATCTTCACCTTGTAAATTACTATCTTTTTCTTTCAATATGTTATGATTTCTTGCATAATCGTTCATAACTTTTGTTAAAGCTCTTTTAAATCCTTCTAAGTGTGTTCCACCTTCGATTGTATTAATATTATTTGTAAATGTATATATATTTTCTGAATAACTTGATGTATATTGTATAGCAATTTCTACTGGTACTTCTCCATCTTTTTCTATATAAATTGGTGTTTTATGTAACTTTTCTTTATTTTTATTTAAATATTCTACAAAAGATATTAAACCACCTTCATAACAAAATTCAGCTTTTTTAGGTGTTTCCTCTCTTTGATCTTCTATTGTAATTTTCAATCCTTTTGTTAAAAATGCTATTTCTCTAAATCTTTTTTCTAATACTTCATATTCATAATCTAAACTTTCAAAAATAGTATCATCAGCTAAAAATCTAACTTTTGTTCCTGTTCCTTCAGCATCTCCGATTCTTTCCAATTTTTTAACTGTTTTTCCTTTTTCAAAAGACATTTGGTAAAGTCCACCATCTCTTTTGATTGTTACTTCAGCCCAAGTAGATAAAGCATTTACTACTGAAGCACCAACACCATGTAATCCTCCAGATACTTTATATCCACTATCTCCACCAAATTTTCCTCCAGCATGTAGAACTGTATATACAGTTTCTGCAGTTGAAATATGTGTTTTTGGATGTATTTCTACTGGTATTCCTCTACCATTATCTGTTACACAAATAACATTTCCTTGTTCTATAATAACATTAATTTCAGTACAATATCCTGCTAATGCTTCATCTACACCATTATCAACAATTTCATATACTAAATGATGAAGTCCTCTAATAGATGTACTTCCTATATACATTCCAGGTCTTTTTCTTACGGCTTCAAGTCCTTCCAATACTTGTATTTGTTCTGCCCCATACTTATGATCATATTTTTCCATTTGTGTATCCTCCTAAACTTCTTGATTTTCTTTTATCACTTTTCCGTCTTTTACATTATATATTAAAATATTTTTATTTTCAAGTTTTATTTTATCAGTACAAGTGATTATTACTTGTATATTTTCAATTTTCTCTAATAAATGTTTTCTTCTTTTTTCATCTAATTCTGACATAAAATCATCTAATAATAATATTGGATATTCTCCAATTTCATCATATATAATATCTAATTCAGCCATTCTTAAAGACAAAATTGCTGTCCTATGCTGTCCTTGAGAGCCATATGTCCCTAAGTCTTTATCATTTATAAATATTGTGAAATCATCTCTGTGAATTCCTTTTGTGGTATATCCTTTTATAATATCTAATTTTCTTCTTTCTTTTAATAGTTTTCTATATTTTTCTTTATCTTCACAATCTGTATGATATTCAATTTTTAATTCTTCTTTATTGTCTGTTATTTCTTTATGTATTTTTATGATTTTTTCTTGTATTTTTTTTATAAATTCTTTTCGATATTCACATATTTTTTCTGCATATTCTATTAATTTTTCATCCCAAATATCTAATAATTCTTCGCCTTTATTTTCTTCTCTAATTTGTCTTAAATAATTATTTCTTTGTTCAATTGTTTTTAAATATAAATTTAAATTATACATATAATTTGGTTTTAATTGACTTATCATAATATCTAAAAATCTTCTTCTATTTTGTGGTCCACCTTTTAAAATGTGAATATCGTCTGGGGTAAAAATAACTACATTAATATTCCCTAATAATTCACTTAATTTTTTTAATTTAATTCCATTTAAAAATATATTTTTTTTATTTGATAAATCAATTTTTATTTTTCCACATCTATCAGATTTTTCGTAAAGAATTTCTATCAATGCATTTTCTTTTCCTAATTGAATCATTTCGCTATCTTTTTTAGCCCTAAATGATTTTCCCATACTACATAAAAAAATACTTTCAATTATATTCGTTTTTCCCTGTGCATTTTCACCATAAAATATATTTAAATTTTTATTTAATTCAATTATTTGATTTTCATAATTCCTAAAATTGTTCAAACTTATTTTACTTATCCACATATTCTTCTCCATTTGTGTATAACTTTTTTGTTTTTTATTTCTTTTATTTTCTTTTATTTTCTTTTTATTTCTATTTTTATCTTTTTTTTACTATTTTTTTTATTTTTTCTTTCTATTTTTTAATATAAAATTATATTACTAAAAAATAAAAATGGCTTATTTTTGATTTTCGCGCTTCATTTTTTCTGCATTTTTTATTTTCTTTTTTATTTTAATAATTATTTTAGATATAAAATTATATTATTAAAAAATAAAATCGGCTTATTTTTGATTTTCATGCTTTATTTTTTTTATTATTTTTTCTAATTTCTTTTATTTTTATTTTTTATTTATTATAAATATATTTTTATTATTTATTTTTTTTATTATTTTTTATTAATAAATAATTATTTTATATTTATTAATTTATTTTATTATTAATTTTTTTATTAATTATTTTATATTTTTAATTTTAAAATTTTAATATTTTATCTATTTTTTAAAAAAACTTTTTATTTGTTCTTTCTCTATTTTTCTTTTTTTATCTTTTTTTTTCTAATTTATTCTATTTTTTTCATATTTTTATTTTTTCTTTTTTCTATTTTATTCAAAATCTTCCATTATCTTTTTTTTGCTATTTTATTCTTTTTTTTACTATTTTTTTCTATTTTATTTAAATTTGATTTTTGTATTGTTTTGATTTATTTTATAGGTTTGTTTATTATTTTGCATAAACATTATCCACAATCTTTTCATAAAAAGTGGATAAGTATAAAAAATATTAAAGGCAGAAATATTTCCACCTTTAATCTTCTTTTAATCTAATTGGTAAAATCATATATACATAATCATTATTTTCCACTGATTTTATTAAACATGGAGATATACTGCTTCCAAATTCTATATATACTTCTTCATCATCAATTGCTTTTAAACTATCTAGAAAATATTTCGGATTAAAGCCTACTTCTAAGTTCTTTCCTTCTGTTGAAACATATAATTCTTCTTTTGCATCTCCTGTTTGGTTAGTACATAAAATTGTTACTTTTCCTATATCTACCTGTACTTTTACAGGATATTTCTTCTCTTTTTCTACTGAAGATGAAGAAATTAAACTAATTCTTTCAAAACTATCTTGTATATTACTTTTATTTACTTTTATTCTCGTTTCCCAAGTATTTGGGATTACATTTTTATAATTTAAAAATTCACCATCTAAAATTCTTGTAACGATCTTACAATTGTCCATTTCAAATAATGCTTGATTCTTAGAAACGCCTATTTTTATTGGTTCAAACGAGTCTGTTATAATTTTATTTAATTCTATTAATGTTTTTCCTGGAATAACAGCATTAAAGTCATTACTTTGCTTTGTTAAAAATACCTTCCTTAAAGCTAATCTAAAGCCATCTACAGCAACTAAACTTAATTTGTTATTCTCTATTTCAAATAAACAACCTGTAAAAATTGGTCTACTTTCTTCAGTACTTGCTGCAAAAATCGTTTTTCTTATCATATTTTTCAATACATTTTGGTCAATTTCAATAGAATTTTCTACTTCTATTTTTGGTAGTTCTGGAAATTCTTCTGGATTCATTGTAGCTAGCTTATACAAAGATCCTTCACATTCAATTTCTAATAAATTATTTGCATTTAATGATATTTTTATTTCTGTATCAGGTAATTTCCTGATAATTTCACTAAACATAATAGCATTTACGACTGTACTTCCTTGTTCTAATACTTCACATTCCATTACATATTCTATACCTATTTCTAAATCATAGGTTGTTAACTTTATTTCATTATCATTTGTTTGAATTAAAATTCCTTCTAGTATAGGCATTGTTGTTTTAGAAGCTACACCTTTTACTACGGAATTCAATGCTTTCATAAGTTTGTCTTTATAACAAACAATCTTCATAGCGATTCCTCCTTATAAATATATATAATATTTTTAGTAGTAATAGTATTAGGTATTGTGGAAACTGTGGAAAACTATGTTGATAGTTACAATCCCTAGTAAAATTACTGTTTATAATTTAGTGGAAAACTTTAAAAATAATCCACATCGTTTTGTTACAATTGTGTAAAAGTTAGTTATAAACAAATTCTTAACAGCTTATTAACATGAAGCTGTGGATATTCTTTTTAGCTATTCCGTAAGAACAGAAAGAATATCTTTTTAAGAACAAATTTTTTATCAAACACAAATTTTAAAAATGTATTTTCAATGTGCCAATTTCTTATTGTTTTCCATTTATGATTATATTTTTCACACTATCCACAATTAACTTAGTATTATTTTTTTCTTTTACTTCTTTTTCTATTTTTTTACAAGCATGCATAACTGTAGAATGATCTCTGCCTCCAAAGTCTACTCCTATCTGAGGAAAAGACATATTGGCAATTTCTCTACAAAGATACATGGCAATTTGCCTTGGGAAGGCAATATCATTTGAACGTTTATTTCCTGATAAATCATCTTTATTAATACTAAAGTATTTTGCAACGGTTTCTTTTATAAAATCGCAAGAAATAACTTTTTCACTCTCATATTTAAATTCATTGATAATATTTTCTGCAAGTTCTATAGTGATTGGACTGTGAATTAAAGAAGCTCTTGCAACGATTTTATTAAAGACACCTTCCAATTCTCTAATATTTGAATCAATTTTATTTGCTATATCAGATAAGATAAAATCATCTATCAAAATATTTTCATCTTGTGCTTTTTTTCTTAAAATAGCTAAACGTGTTTCATAATCTGGACAAGAAATATCAGCTAGTAATCCCCATTCAAACCTAGATTTTAATCTATCTTCTAGAAATTGAATATCTCTTGGTGGTTTATCACTAGAGATAATAATTTGTTTTCCATCTTCATATAAAGAATTGAATGTGTGGAAAAATTCTTCTTGTACCCTTTCTTTTCCTGCAATAAATTGAATATCGTCTATTAAAAGAACATCAATACTTCTGTATTTATTACGAAAAACTTCATTTTTATTGTCTTTTATTGCATTAATCAATTGATTGGTGAATTTTTCTGAAGTTACATATAATACATTTTTATTTGTATTATTTTCTAAAATTCGATTTCCAATTGCATGCATTAAGTGTGTTTTTCCTAATCCAACACCACCATATAGGAATAGTGGATTGTATGCTTTTCCAGGTTCATTTCCTACTGCTAGAGCAGCTGCGTGAGCAAAACGATTACTATTTCCTACTACGAAAGTTTCAAAAGTATATTTTGGGTTTAATGTTGATTTATTCACTTCTACTTCTTCTGGAGAATTTGTTTTCGAATTATCTTTGATGACAATGTCATCATTCGGTTCTTCTTTTGATAAATCAACAACAGAAAAAGTCCAATCTTTGTTTGTTATATAGCGTAAAGTGTTAAAGATTAAACTTCTATATTTGTTTTCTATAAAATCTTTTTGAAATTCTGAAATTGTTGTAAAAACAATATTATCACCATCAATACTTCTTATATCTAAAGGCAAAATCCAAGTATCATAAGATATTTTTGTTACTTCTGGTTTTAATAGTTCTTTTATTTTTGCAACTAATTCTTCTTTATCGATTGCCATTTCATCATCCCTTCTTTAAAAGTTATCCACAAAGTTATCCACAAATGTTGATAATATTGTAATAATTCTGTAATGAAATTCGTTTTTTATGCGAACAAAAATTTAAGTATTTTCAACAAAAAATGAATATTTTTTATGCTTTTCATATCATAACAAAATTATATAAAATAAGTCAATACAATTGTGGAAAAATTTTTTTTATTGTGGAAAACAAGATAAAAAACTGTGGAAAACTAAGGCTTTTTTACAAAAATATTACAAAAAAAGACAAAATTTTTAAACAAATACGTAAAATAATAAAAAAATGGAAATACTCTTGACAATTGCATTTGTTTTAATGTATAATCGATATGCTTATTTAAAATTTAGCAAATATTTTCCAATTTTGGAATTTATATATATAAAAATCAATAGGAGGTGCGAGTAGATGAAAAGAACTTATCAACCAAAAAATAGACAAGAAAAGAAAGAACACGGATTTATGAAAAGAATGAAAACAAGATCTGGACAAAATATATTAAAAGCAAGAAGAGCAAAAGGTAGAAAAAAATTGAGTGCTTAATTTAATATATTAGAATTATAATTTATTGAAAAAGGCCGCAAAAGCGAGCCTTTTAAATATAAATTAGATTATCTTTTTATATAATCTTTGTTTTTCTTTAGGGAAAGGACTAAAAAATGAAAAAAACCAAAATGTTAAAGAAAAATTATGAGTTTAAGAATGTTTTAAACAGAGGAAAATATTATTCTGGAAAATATATTGCAATTTTCATCAGAAAAAATAATAAAAACATCAATTTTTTAGGAATTGCCGTAAGTTCTAAATCAGGAAAAGCAGTAAAAAGAAACTATGTGAAAAGAATTATAAGAGAAAATTATAAAAATATAGAAGAACACATAAAAACAGGGTATAATATCGTTTTTATATGGAAAAAACAACAAGAAATCGGACAAGCTTGTTATGATTATGTGGAAAAAGATATTCAAAAAGTATTTAAAGATGCTGATTTGTTTTTAGAGGGATAATATGAAAAAAATACTTATTTTTTTAATCAATTTTTATCAAAAATATATTTCAAATTGGTTAGCACAAAAAAATATTAGATGCAAATATTATCCTACGTGTTCAGAATATGCAAAACAAGCAATAGAGAAATATGGCACTATAAAAGGTGGCTTTCTATCAGTAAAAAGGATTTTAAAGTGTAATCCTTTCTCAAAAGGTGGATATGATCCATTAAAGTGAATCTAGGAGGAAGCAGAATGTTTCAATTTTTTGCAAATATTTTTGGCTATTTATTAGCTTTTATATATGGATTTATAAATAATTATGGACTGGCCATTATTATTTTTACCATTTTTATCAAGATTTTATTTATTCCATTTTCGGTCAAGCAACAGAGGACAATGAAAAAAACAGCTAAAATTCAGGAAAAAATGAAAGTTATTCAATTTAAATATAAAAATAATCCTGAAAAAATGAATCAAGAAATGATGGAATTATATAAGACAGAAAAGATGAGCCCTTTTAGCGGTTGCTTAACAGCGATTATACAAATTATTCTTTTATTCTCAATCTTTTATTTAGTAAGATCACCATTAACCTATATGCAAAATATACCAGAAGAGAATATGAATAAATATATTACACAATTGCAGGAAAGTGGCAAATCCGTAAGCACAGCTTATCCAGAAATTGATATTATTAGAGAATATGAATTCTTGAAAGAACAAAATCCAGATGATGAATATATTGATAGAGCAAATCTAGAAATGAATTTCTTAGGATTAGACTTAAGTAAAGTACCACAACAAAATTTAACAGATTTCACAGTATATATTATTCCAGTATTGTATATCGTTTCTTCTTTTATATCAATAAAATTATCAACATCAATGCAACAAAAGAATCAAAAGAACGCAAAAGAAAGTGTTCCAATAGACGGAACAACAGGAAAAGAGCTAGTTCCAGAAGAAGAGAAAGATGAAATGGATGCCATCATGCAAACAAATAAAATGATGTCATGGTTTATGCCATTAATGTCTGTATCAGTTGCAATGATTGCACCTTTAGGATTAGCGTTATATTGGTTAACAAATAATATATTGATGATTATGGAAAGATTGATTTTAAATAAAGTAATAAAAACTGAGGAGGAAGAACAAGATGGATAAAACAATTATTGCAGAAGGAAGAACGACAAATGAAGCAATAGAGAATGGTTTAAAACAATTAAGAGTTTCAAAAGATAAAGTAGATATAAAAGTATTAGAAAATGAAGAAAAAAGAAGCTTTTTTAGTATTTTAGCACCAAGAGTTGTTAAAGTAGAAATGACATTAAAAGAAGAAAAAACAGAAAAGAAAGAAGTAAAAACTAAAAAAATAATTGAATTATCTGAAGAAGAACAAGAAAAAGCGGAAGAAAATGTAAAGGCTTTTATGGAAGAAATAAAAAAGGAATTACCTGAAAATACAACTTATGCAATCCATAAAGATAAAACAGGCTTAAATGTAGAAATATCAAATGAAAACTTAGGTTTTTTAATCGGATATAGGGGAGAGACATTATATGCTTTCCAGAGCATATTATCAGCGATTGCAGGTAAAGAAATAGATAAAAAAGTTAGAGTTATTTTAGATATTGAAGGATATAAAGCAAAAAGAGAAAAAACATTAGAAGAACTTGCAGAAAAGGTAGCAAAGACAGTTATAAAAACAAGAAAATCTGTTAAATTAGAGCCTATGCAAGCATATGAAAGAAAAATTATTCATAGTAAATTACAACAAAATGATAAAGTACAAACAGAAAGCATAGGGGAAGAACCTAATAGAAGAATAGTGATTTCTTTAAAGAAAACAAAATAAAAATTTGAGGTCAAAGGTCAAATTTTATACGGAAATAGTATAAATTGCCTATGACCTCATTTTTTTATTTTTTTAGACAAAAACAGATAAATTTTTAATAACTATTTTAAAAATTGACATAATGTGATATAATCATTATTGACAAAAAAAGAGAGGTGAATTTCATGAGTACAATCGCTTCCATATCTACGGCTCCTCGGGATTGGGGGAATCGGTATTATTAGAATGAGTGGAAAAAATTGCTTTGAAATATTAGAAAAAATATTCAATCCAAAGAAGCAAGAGAACATAGAAAACATAAAAGGATATACCATGAAATACGGGTATATTGTAGAAAATGAAAAAATAATTGATGAAGTCTTGGTTTCCTATTTTAAAGAGCCAATGAGCTATACAACAGAGAATATGTGTGAAATCAATTCACATGGTGGAAATATTGTCATGAAAAAAATCTTAGAATTATGTTTGAAAAATGGGGCAGAATTAGCTGAACCAGGGGAATTTACGAAAAGAGCATTTTTAAATGGACGAATTGATTTAACACAGGCAGAATCTGTTATTGATGTCATTAATGCTAAAAGTGAGAAAGAAGTACAAGCTGGTATAAAGCAATTAGAAGGTGGCTTATCTAAAGAAATTTCTGCAATTAAACAAGAAATTTTAGATGTCATGGTAAACATAGAGGTTGCAATTGATTATCCAGAGTATGATGTAGAAGAAGTTACGAACAACGAAATCATGAATATGCTAAATAGTGTAGAAATTAAGTTAAATAAGCTAGAAAAAAGTTTTGATAATGGGAAAATATTAAAGGAAGGAATAAAAACGGCTATTATAGGGAAACCAAATGCAGGAAAATCCTCTTTATTAAACAGAATCTTAAAAGAAGATAGGGCAATTGTAACTGAATTTGAAGGAACAACAAGAGATACAATAGAAGAATATGTAAATATTAATGGAATTCCTTTAAAATTAATTGATACAGCAGGAATTCGAAATGCAAAAGATGAGGTAGAAAAGATAGGAATCCATAAATCAAAAGAGATTGCTAAAAATGCAGATCTAATTATTGCTATTTTTGATGCTTCTAAAGATTTATCAAAAGAAGATAAAGAGATTTTAGAAATTATAAAAGGGAAAAAGGTCATTATTTTATTAAATAAAATAGATTTACAGCAGAAATTACACAAAGAAGATAAAGAATTTAGAGAAGTAACAGATAGCATTATAGAAATATCTGCACTAAATAATATTGGTATTGATGATGTATATGCAGAAATTACAAAATTATTTGAAATAAATGAAATTAATTTAGATAATGACTTAGTGATTACCAATATCAGACATAAAAATCTAATTCATCAAGCAGTCGAAAGTATAAAAAAGACAAAAGAAACAATACAAGAAAAGATGCCAATTGATATTATTGCTGTTTATATAAAAGAGATTTTAGAAGATTTAGGAAATATTACAGGAGAATTTGTAACAGAAGATATTATTAATGAAATTTTTTCAAAGTTCTGTTTAGGAAAATAATCTTATCAGTGACAAACGAAAATAAAAAATAAGAAAAAAAGAAACAAGAGAAGTATAATTTTATACCAAAACACAAAAAAGTGATTAAAATGGATTTTAAAGGCAAATAAAAGCGGTGGATAAAAATATATGTAAAATAAAAATATAAAATACTAAAAATATATAAAGCAAAAGAAAAAATGTGCAAGAAATATAAAAAATAGTAATAATGAAAATAAAAAAAGTAAAAAAAGAACAAAAAAGTTTAAAAAATTTACCTATTAATCAATGTAAACAAGGGGCGAACAAAAATCGAGCAACAGTAGGAAAATAGCGAACTTTAGCAGATTGATACATAAAAAATAAAGGTTATGTATACCATGTTCGCAAAACAAATGATTGATAAAAAGGCAATATCCTTAAAATGGGTTTACCAAAAAGTAAAAATAAAAACAAAAAAAGAACAAAACAAAACTTTCTGTTTCACACGGAATGAAAAAAGGAGAGAAAAAATGGAATACAATGCAGGAGAATATGATGTAGCTGTTGTGGGTGCGGGACATGCTGGTTGTGAAGCAGCACTTGCAGCAGCAAGATTAGGAATGAGAACATTAATTTTTTCAATTAGCTTAGAAGCAATTGCCAATATGCCATGTAATCCACATATTGGAGGAAGCTCCAAAGGACACTTAGTAAGAGAAATCGATGCCTTAGGTGGAGAGATGGGAAAAAATATTGATAAAACCATGATACAAATTAAAATGTTAAATACTTCAAAAGGACCAGCAGTACATTCTTTAAGAGCACAAGCTGACAGAAAGAAATATCAAGCAGAAATGAAGCATACTTTAGAAAAACAAGAAAACCTAGAAGTCAAACAAGGGGAGATAGTAGATATCGTTGTTGAAGATGGAAAAGTAAAAGCAATTAAAACAGATGTCGGTGCTGTTTATAAAGTAAAGACTGTTATTTTAGCAACAGGTACATATTTAAAAGGAAAGATTTTTATTGGAGAATTCTCAAAAGAAAGTGGGCCAGATGGTGTGGCGGCAGCTAATAAATTATCAGACGTCTTAAAAAACTTAGGAATTCCTTTAGTAAGATTTAAAACAGGAACGCCAGCTAGAATTAATAGAAGAAGTATAGACTTTAGTAAAATGGAAATCCAAAAAGGAGATCAAGGAATAGAAGCATTTTCTTTTGAAGATGAACCAAAAGAATTTGAGCAAGTTGATTGTTATTTAACCTATACAAATGAAAAAACACATGAAATTATTAGAAATAATTTGCATAGATCACCATTATATGCAGGGAAGATAGAAGGGACAGGACCTAGATATTGTCCTTCAATAGAAGATAAAGTGGTGAGATTTAGTGATAAGCCAAGACATCAAGCATTTGTAGAACCAGTAGGATTAGATACAGAAGAAATGTATATACAAGGAATGAGCTCATCACTTCCAGAAGATGTGCAAATTGCTCTTTATAGAACAATACCAGGTTTAGAACATGCAGAGTTTACAAGACCAGCATATGCCATAGAATATGATTGTATAGACCCATCAAACTTAAAATTATCTTTAGAATATAAAGGGATTGATGGATTATTTATGGCTGGGCAAATCAATGGAACTTCAGGATATGAAGAAGCTGCAGCACAAGGATTGATTGCAGGAATTAATGCAGTACAAAAAATAAAAGGAAAAGAACCATTAATATTAGATAGATCACAAGCATATATTGGTGTTTTAATCGATGATATTGCTACAAAAGGAACCAATGAACCATATAGAATGATGACATCTAGAGCAGAATATAGGCTACTTTTAAGACAAGATAATGCAGATTTAAGATTAACGGCAATTGGACATGAAATTGGCTTAATATCAGATGAAAGATATCAAAAGTTTTTGAATAAAAAAGAAAATATAGAAAAAGAAAAAGAAAGATTACAACATTTAGTCGTAAAACCAACAGAAAAAGTAAATAAGTTTCTAGTAGAACAAGGAACGTCAGCACTAACAAATGGAACAAAAATGGCAGAATTATTAAAAAGGCCAGAATTGAATTATCAAAACTTAGGTGAAATAGACGAAAATAGACCTGAACTTTCAAAGCAAGAACAAGAAGAAGTAGAAATCCAGATAAAATATGAAGGTTATATTAAATTGCAAGAAGCACAAGTAGAAAAATTCAAAAAATTAGAAGAAAAAATATTACCAGATGATGTAGATTATGAGACAATTAAAGGAATTAGCTTAGAAGGAAGACAAAAATTAAATAAATTCAAACCACATTCTATTGGGCAAGCATCAAGAATATCAGGCGTTTCACCTGCTGATGTATCTGTACTTTTAATTTATTTACAACAATTAAAAGAAAAACAAAATTAATCATAAAGTTGCCAAAGGGGACGGGCCATTTTGGCAACTTTTATAAAATAAATTTAAAATTATAAAAAGGTTGCCAAAATGGCCCGTCCCCTTTGGCAACTAGAGAAAGGAATAAAAAATGGACATAAAAGAATTTTCTAATTTAATGATAGATTATGGAAAAGAAATCAATATTGTGTTTACAGAGGAACAATTACAAAAATTTTATCAATATATGAATTTGCTAATTGAATGGAATGAAAAAATAAATTTAACTGCAATTGTTGAACCTAAAGAAATTATTTTAAAACATTTTATTGATTCTTTAACGATTATAAAATATATTGAGCCAAACAAATCTGTTATTGACATTGGAACTGGAGCAGGTTTTCCAGGGATTCCTGTTAAAATAATGAGAGAAGATTTAGATATTACTTTATTAGATTCATTAAATAAAAGAATCCACTTCTTAAACGAAGTGATACAAAAACTAGAGTTGAAAAATATAACTGCTATACATGCTAGAATTGAAGAATTTGCAAAAAATAAACAATATAGAGAAGCATTTGATGTGGCTACTTCAAGAGCGGTGGCAAATTTGACTACTTTGTCAGAATATATGTTACCAATGGTTGATTTAAAAGGAATGGCAATATGTATGAAAGGTTCTGAAATTAATGAAGAAATTTCTAAGAGTAAAAATTCTATAAAACTATTAGGAGGAAAAATTGATAAGATAGAAGAATTTACACTTCCAAAAAGTGATAATAGAAGGAATTTAATTTTAATAAAAAAAGAAAGACAAACACCTGGAAAATATCCTAGAAAGCCTGGAATTCCTTCAAAAGAGCCACTTTATTAGAAATAAAAAAATGAAAGAAAAAAAGTCAAAAAAATTGTGAATTTTTATTGACTTTTTTTTTATATTTATATATGATTATTATAGAACACAAACAAACTAAAGAGTAAATGTTAACTAAAAATGGAGGCGAAAGATTTTGGGAAAAGTTATATCAGTTGCAAACCAAAAAGGGGGCGTTGGAAAAACAACGACAACCGTTAATTTAAGCACAATATTAGCAAAGAAAGGGAAGAAAGTATTATTAATTGATGCTGATCCTCAAGGAAATGCGACAAGTGGCTTAGGAATTGAAAAAGAGGTAGAGTTTTCTACATATGACATTTTAGTAAATGATACAGAAATAAAACAAGCACTTCAAAAAACAGTAATAAAAAATTTATTGTTATGTCCTTCTAATATGAATTTAGCAGGAGCAGAAGTAGAGTTAGTATCTATGATGTCAAGAGAGCAAAGATTAAAAGAAAAGTTAGAGGAAATAAAAGATGTTTTTGATTACATTTTTATAGATTGTCCTCCATCGTTAGGTCTAATTACATTAAATGCTTTCACAGCTTCAGACAGTGTATTAATCCCTGTGCAATGTGAATATTTTGCGTTAGAAGGATTGGGACAACTGTTAAATACTGTAAATTTGGTTAAAAAACATTTAAATAAGTCCATTACGATAGAAGGGGCTTTACTAACCATGTATGATATAAGAACCAATTTATCAAACCAAGTTGTAAAAGAAGTAAAAAAATATTTTAATGATAAAGTATATAAAACAGTTATACCAAGAAATGTAAGATTAAGTGAGGCTCCAAGTTATGGAATGCCTATTACAGAATATGATCCTAGATCTAAAGGAGCAAAAGCATATATAAAATTTGCAAAAGAGTTTTTAAAAATGAATGAAGAAGAGAAAAAAGCAAAACATATGATATAAATTTGTAAAATTCTAAGAATTAGAAACACAATTTAAATAGAAATATAGAAAAATACAAAAATGAGATAGAAAAAAGAAAAGGAGGAGATATACATGGCTAAGATGTCAGGGTTAGGAAAAGGATTAGACGCTTTATTTGGACCAGCACCAGAAGAAGAACAAATGCAAGAAAATGATATATTAAAAAATTTAAAGGTAACAGAAGTGGAGCCTAATAGAGATCAACCAAGAAAGAATTTTGACCAAGAAGCTTTAGAGGAATTAGCAGAATCTATAAAAGAATATGGATTAATACAACCAATTGTCGTAACAAAAAAAGATGGATATTATGGAATTGTTGCAGGAGAAAGAAGATGGAGAGCATCTAAAATAGCTGGATTAACAGAAATTCCAGCAATTATAAGAGAAGACAATGAGAGAATCAATTCTGAAATTTCATTAATAGAAAATATGCAAAGAGAAGATTTAAATCCTTATGAAAAAGCTTTAGGTGTTAGAACTTTGATTGATAATTATGGATTATCACAAGAAGAAGTGGCTAAAAAGTTAGGAAAAGGAAGAAGCACAATTGCCAATATTGTTAGAATTTTAAATCTAGAACCTAGAGTATTAGAAATGGCAAAAGAGGGAAAATTAACAGAAGGACATTGCAAAGCATTACTTGCGATTACAGACCCAGAAAAACAATATAAAACAGCTATACAAATGCTAGAAAGAGGGGCAACCGTAAGACAAGTTGAGAAAAAAGCAAGAGTAAAAGAAACAAAAGAGGAATCAGATAGAAATCACATATTATATAAAAGTATAGAAGATAATTTCCAAAGCTTCTTTGGATCTAAAGTAAGATTAGATGCAGGGAAAAGAAGGGGAAAAATTATCATAGAATATACTTCTAATGATGATTTAGAAAGGATATTAAATTTAATAAAATAAAGGAAGGTGATTGAATGGAGGCAATATTAGAATTTTTAAAGACAGATACTTTTCTAATAATAAATGGTATTGTATTATGTATTCTTTTTATAGGATTTTTTATCATGTTAGCAAGACTTCATTCTATAAATAAACATTATAAAACCTTTTTGAAAAAATTAGGAAATGGAGAAAATATAGAAGAAGATTTAGAAAATTACATGTATAGAGTAGAAAGAGTAGAAAAGCAAAATGCAGAAATCAAAAATTTGGTAGATGCGATAGATACGAATATGGATACTTGTATACAAAAGATAGGAATTGTAAGATATAATGCATTTAAAGATACAGGAAGTGATTTAAGCTTTGCACTTGCAATGTTAGACGAAAAAAATAATGGTGTAGTTCTAAATGGTATTTATTCTAGAGAAATGTCTAATATATATGCAAAACCTGTAGAAAATGGAAAATCAAAATATACTATTTCAGAGGAAGAACAAGAAGCGATACAAAAAGCAATAGAAAATAAACAAGTATATAAGGTTAGGGAACAATGAAAAATATAATAGAAAAAATAAAAAGAAAAGATAATATAGCAGTTTTTATATTATTTTTTCTTATTTCCTTAGGAATTAGCTTAAATATATATTTAGAATCAAGTGATGAAATATGGAATTTCCAAAATGTATATAAAATGTATAATGGGTTTAAAATATATGAAGAAATAAATGTCATTATAACACCATTATTTTTTTACATAGCTGAGGGGATATTTCATTTATTTGGAGCAAATTTATGCGTTTTTAGAATTAGTCATTGTGTTTTTATATCGATATTGTTTTTAATAACATATAACATTCTAAAAAAATTAAAAATACCAAAGGCACTTTCTGTGTTAACTGTATTAATGATGATTTTACAAGAATTCTTTTTACTAATTAGAACAAGCTTTAATTATAATAACATGGCTTTATTGTTTTTTGTAATAGGTATTTATTATTTGATAAATGAAAAAACCCGAAAAAATATGCTAATTCAATCTGTTATCACACTTTTTATTATGTTGACTAAGCAAAATATAGGGATATATTATTTGCTAGGTAATATACTATATTTCAGTGTTTCAAAACAGGATATCAAACATAAAATAAAAGAAATATTAAAATATATAAGTATTGTTTTCATAGGTGGAATCCTATTTATCTTATATTTAATAATGGATCATAATTTATATAACTTTTTAAATTATACTTTAGGTGGTATATCAGAATTTGCAAATGAAAATCTAATTTGTGATTTTTCTGGTCTTGTGCTTATGATAGGTATTATCCTTATTAATATAGGAATGAGTACAATTTTTATAAAAAAGAATTTTTTAAGCGAAGAAAAAAAAGAAAATATAAAAATATTATTAATATTTTCCATGATGCTTTCCCTTATAAGTTATCCAATCTTTAATTGGACACATATTATTATGGGAATATATTTAATGATAGTAAACATAGTATATATGGCATATCTATTGTTTGAAGATTTTAAAGAGGGAATGACAAAAATATTAAAAATCATTAATGGAATCACTATTTTTGGAATGATTATTTTTTCTTGTTTGAATATGTATACTTGGATAAAAGCTATAACAAATAGTGATTATCCATATTCATGGGAAGATCCTTTTTTTGCTGGCATGCTAGGAAGAGAAGAATATGAAGAAAATGAAAAAGTTGTTAAATATATAGAAGAAAATGAAAAAAACGTCATTGTGTTTTCTAATAGGGCAGCATTATATATGGTACCATTAAAAAGAAATAATGGTGATTTTGATTTACCATTTAAGGGAAATTTTGGTATTAAAGGCGTAGATGGATTAATAGAAAAAGTAGATAATATGAAAAATGCACAATTTTTAATTTATAAAAATGAAAATAAAAGCATTTATCAAGAAAGTGATAAAGTAAAAGAACATATAAAAAATACCAAGACATATGTTGGTGAAATAGAAGGATTTGAAATATATGAATAAATCATGAAAAATAATTTATAATAAATGAAAATAAGTATTGACAAAATCCTAAAAAATATGTTAATATAAGAAATGTCCTTGAGACATGGAGAGGTGGTCGAGTTGGTTTATGGCACCAGTCTTGAAAATTGGCGTGCGTTAATAGCGTACCGTGGGTTCGAATCCCACCCTCTCCGCCAATAATATAAGAGTTAGATAATGTAACAATATCTAACTTTTATTGTAAGAAAAAATAAATAAATTCATATGGAGATGTACCCAAGTGGTGAAGGGGACTGTTTGCTAAACAGTTAGGTCCCGAAAGGGGCGCGGAGGTTCGAACCCTCTCATCTCCGCCAAAATAATATAAGGCAATCTTGCTTTATGTTATTTTTTTTGTCTAAAATAATTGAATTTATATTTACAAAAGTAAGTTTTTGTATTAATATAGAGATAGTTTACGATAAAATGTATTGCTAAATGTCGAAAAATAAGGTATAATTAAATTATATAGTAAATGAATTTTAAAAAGATAAATTATATAAAGATAGGAGGGTGGTCTATGAATAAAAATAAAAAGAAATTAATTGTCGGATTGATTATTTTTATATTATGTATTCTTTTTATTGGTATCCAAGTACAAGCAACAGATTTTGATCCAGAACATTACAAGCCATCCTCAATCAGCAGTGTAAGTGAAGCAACAAAATTGGGAGAAATAGGAAATAACATTATTGGAGCAGTACAAGTTATAGGCTCTATTAGTTCTGTTATTGCACTTATTCTTATTGGTATAAAATATGTAATGGGTAGTGTAGAAGAAAAAGCAGAATACAAAAAAACATTGAAACCATATTTAATAGGAGCTTTTATGGTATTTGGAATAACAAATTTGTTAGTAATTATTCAAAATATAGTAATAGGATTTTACTCTTAGGAGAGAAATGGAGGGAGGAATATATGAGAAAAATTATAATTTTTATATGTATCTTAAGTCTATTTCTTGTCATAATATATCCAACAAATGCACAAGCGCAATCAATTGATGATATAGTTACTGGAGCTGATGAATTTTTAGAGAAAGGAGGAGGTCAAGCTGGAGTTAGTACTACAATAGATGATCAAATTCTAGGTGATACATCTGATTTCTTATATAATGTTTTATTAGGACTTGGTATGATTATAGCCGTTGTTGTAGGAATGATTTTAGGAATTAAATATATGATGGCTACTTCAGAGGACAAAGCAGAAATAAAACAGACATTACCAGCATATATTGTAGCTTGTGTGGTTGTATTTGGTGCCTTCGCAATATGGAGATTAGTAGTGTATATTATTCAATAAGGAGGAGACAAATGAAATTAGAAAAAATTTTAAAAATAGTGATACATATCGTGTTAATCAGTGTTATAATATGTATATGGTTACCCAGTGAAGTACATGCCGATTGGGGAATAACTGGACTTGTAGGAGATAGGTCAGGGACAACAGAGATTTCTACATTTGGAAACAAAGTTATTCAAATTATCAGTACAGTGGGGTCCATATTATCTGTTATTGTTATTATTGTTTTAGGAATAAAGTATATGATGGGGAGTGTTGAAGAAAAGGCAACTTATAAGAAGACATTACTACCTTTTATTATAGGAGCGGCATTTATATTTGCAGCTTCAACGATTGCAAACATTGTATATAATGTTGCAATAAATTTATAAAAGTGATATAATAAAGGAAAGGAAAAAAATATACAAATCCTAAAATACAAAAGGAATATAAATAAAAGGAGGAAAGAGAGATGAAAAAAACTGTAAAAATATTAGTAGTTGCAATGATATTATTAATAGCATTAACAGCTACAGTTAATGCAGCATCATCAGGAGTGGCACCAGGATCATATACAGGTGGAGGAGCTTCTGTTGATTCTATTAATAACGTTGGTAATCAAATTATTCAAATTGTAAGTACTATAGGTTCAATTGCATCAGTAATTGTTTTAGTTGTATTAGGTTTAAAATACATGATGGGTAGTGCAGAAGAAAAAGCAGAATACAAAAAGACTTTATTACCATACATCATAGGTGCAGCATTTGTATTCGCAGCTTCAACAATTGCAACAATCGTATTCAACTTTACAACAAACTTAGGTGCTTAATAGAGAGAATGATAATAATAAAAATAGAATTTGGTTTATGTTTTATAACCAAGTTCTATTTTTTGTGGTATAGGAAAAAATGATTTCTTCTATACCACAAAAAACAGTAATTTAAGTTATGAAAATTTACATAATACAGAACAAATATTACGAAAGCATTACATATCAATTACAATATAATTAAAATTGCTTTTTTTTGTATATATATGTACTTTTAAGGGTTTTTTATGTTATAATAATATATAAGTGGAAATGGATATAAAGGAGTGAGAAAACAAATGAAAACATATGAAATACCTAGAAATTATAAAGGAGAAAGTAGAATATTATATGTCTTTTCTACAAAAGCATTAATTTATACAATTGTTGGTATGGCAGCAGGCTTAATTTTTTATATTATACTCAATGCTTTAGGAATGCAATTTGCAGGAATTCTGATTGATGTTATTTTTGGAGCTATCGGATTTTGTATAGGAACATTTAAAATACCAGATAATAAAAAGTTTGAATTTGCGAGAAAGACTGGTGGAGAAAATATAGATGATGTTGCAAAAAGATGGATAAATTTTAAAAGAAAAAAGAATAGAGTATATATATGGAAAGAGGAGGACATGAATCATGAGTGAAAATCAAATAAGCAACTTTTTGACAATTAGTTTAGTAGTGTTAGTCAGTGTGTTTTTTGTATTACTAGTTGTACTTCTTGTCTTAATGTTTAGAGAAAAAAATCAAAATAAACCAAAACATACAGGTAATAATAACACACCAGAAGATAATAAAAATGTGAAAAAAGATATAGAATATACGAAAAACTCAATTTTTAGTTTTATGGAATTTGATAAAATTGAGGACAATATGATTATTAGAAAAAATGGAAAACAATATATAATGGTAATTGAATGTCAAGGAGTTAACTATGATTTAATGTCAGGATTAGAGAAAAATAGTGTTGAAGAAGGTTTCTTACAATTTCTAAATACTTTAAGATATCCGATACAATTATATATTCAAACTAGAACAGTTAACTTAGGAAGTAGTATTAACAGATATAAAACTAGAATAAATAGTATTAGAAATGAATATACAAGAAAACAAATGGAATATAATGCAATGGTAAATTCAGAAAGTGAATATACAGCTAGAGAAATTAATAATGCCAAATTTGAATTAGTAAAAGCACAAAATTTGTATGAATATGGATTAGACATTGTTAATAACACCGAAAAAATGAACTTGAATAAAAATATATTAAAGAAACACTATTATGTTGTCCTATCATATGTTCCAGAGGAAAATACCAATACAGGATATGACGAAGAAGAAATAAAAAATATGGCTTTTTCTGATTTATACACAAGGGCACAAGCTTTGATAAGTTCTCTAGGGGTATGTGATGTAGCAGGAAAAGTATTAGATAGTGAGGAATTGGCTGAGTTACTTTACATAGCATATAACAGAGATGAATCAGAAACATATCAATTAGATACAGCACTAAGAGCTGGTGTTGATGAATTATACTCAACAGCTAAAAATGTATTAGATAAGAGAATGGAAGAAATAAATGCAGAAATTAGAGCACAAGCAAATATAAAAGCCAATGATGCAGCAGTAGAAGCAATGATGAATCAAGATAGAGCTAGAAGAGTAAAACAAAGAGAAGAAAGAATGGATCAGTTAATTGATGAGATGGCTAAAAACTTGTTAGACGAGAATGAACAAATCTTAGGGGAAGATGTTGTAGAAGAAGCAAAGAAAATAGTAAGTCAAAAGAAAACAAAATAAGGAGGAAGGAAAATGTTTGGTAAAAAGAAAGAAACTGTTAAAGAAGAACCAATACAAAAAGAAAAGGTTAGTTTCTTAAGAAAGAAAACAATCAAAGAATTAATAGCACCATCTGGAATAGATGCTAGCAATATAGATCATTTAGAAATTATATCAAATACCAAAAGATATGCTAGAAGTTTTTTTGTTTCACAATTACCAAGAATGTGTACTTTCCCAGAATTATTTAGAGATTTATATCTTTTTGGAGATATTAATACATCTATATTTATTAATCCAATAAAAGAAGAAAGATCACAAAATGAATTAAATAGAGTTATTAATGAACTTGAAACAGAAAGAATTGTAGCAATGGACAAAGGAAATATTAACAGAGAGAGTACAATTACACAAAAAAGATTAGAAGCTGAACAATTAAGAGATGAAATTGCAGCAGGATTTAACAAATTATATGAAGCATCTATTATAGCAACACTTTTTGCATATAATCTAGAGGATTTAGATAGAGATACAAAAATGTTGACTTCTGAAATGTCAAAAACATTAGTAAATATAAAAACAGCTTGGGGAATACAAGAAGAAGCATTCCAATCAAATTTGCCATTAATGGAAGATAAGGTAAAAAAATTACATACTTTTGATAGAAATTCAATGGGAACTGTATTTCCATTTACAACTTCTGAAGTAGGACATGAAACGGGAGTTCCTATCGGATTTAACAAACAAACAGGAACCCCAATCTTATTTGATAATTTCCATCCATCATTAACAAACTATAATATGGTTATATTTGCTAAATCTGGTGCCGGAAAATCTGTTACAATGAAAACATTAGTATCTAGATCATCTGTATTAATGGGAATAGAAAGTTTAGCACTTGATGCAGAAGGTGAATATACCATTGTGGCTGAAAGTTTAGGTGGGATAAATGTTGTAATTAGTCCAAACTCTCAAACGGTTATCAATTTATTTGATGTAGAAGTGGAAAGAGTAAAAGATGAAATTACAGGAAAAGAAAGAACTGTATTAAATATTGAAAATAAAGTAGAAGACGTTACGCAAGCTTTACTTACAATGGCAAAAGGAAGTACAAGAAGTACAGAAGTAAATGAGTTAACAAAACAAATTATTGCTGAATCAGTAGCAGAAGAATATGCAAGCTTGGGAATTACAAATAATCCTAATAGTTTATACAAAACAGCAAATATGGGATTAAGAGGAGACAATTTATTTGAAAAAGAGAAAAAAGAAATGCCAACAATAGGTAGCTGGTATAAAAGAATTCAAGAAAAAGCAAGAGACAATAAAAACCCAGATTATCAATTTCATTACAGTTATTTATTAAAAGTTATGAGACAATATGTAAGAGAATATGATGGTCAAATGGCATATTTTGATGGACAATCTACATTTGATTTATTAGATGGAGCACCATTTATCAATTTGGACATATCTCAATTAGAGGAAAGATTTGCAAGACCTCTTGCACAACAAATTTTACTTTCATGGATTTGGGAAAAATTTGTTAAGAAAAATAGTGAAGACAGAAGAAAAGCTACTCAAAAAAGAGTTTTAGTGGACGAAGCATGGATGTTACTTCCATATCCAGAAGCCGTAGACTTTTTAAACAAAATGGCTAGACGTGCTAGAAAAAGAAATGTATCTTTAGCAATTATTTCTCAAAGATTCCAAGATTTCTATGAGAAACCAGAAGCACAAGCAGTTTTAACATCATCAGATACAAAATTATTCTTAGCACAAGATAAATCAGAAATTCAATATTTGAAAGAAGTATTCAAATTATCAGAAGGAGAAGCAAGCTTTTTGGTTACATGCCAAAAAGGTGAGGGACTACTAAAAGTTGGAGCAGATACAGCCATATTAAAAATAGTACCAACGAAAAAAGAGTTTGAATTTGTTGAAACAAATTTAAATAAATTAGCAGAGAGAAAACAAGATTAATAGTTGGAGGAAAAAATGAAATTTTTTGAAAATAAGAAAATTTGGAAAAAAATAGTTATCATGCTTCTCATGGTATTGCTTTTCCAATTTGGATTTGCAACACCAGTTCAAGCGGATGACGAGGACTATGGAGGAATATTATTAGGCCCAATTATGTCATTAGTTGTAGCTCTAGGAGATCGGTATTGTTAATATAACACATAAGGTTATTATGGGGCAAAATGATACAATGATTCGTGTAGATATGGGAACAGAATGGTGGGAAAGATTAGTCTCAGTTATCGTAGGAGTTCTCGCAGGAATTGTAGCGGTTATTGTCATAGCGGCATTAGGAGCAGCACTTGCAGCTGTAGCAGCCGTTGTTATACCAGCAATAACAGTTTCGGCAACAATAGGAGCAGGAGCTATAATTGTAGGAGCAGGAACAGGTGTAGTAGCAGGAGTAGCATTTTATAATACACAGTATCCGGCAGATTTGATGTTACCAGTTTACTCCATATCACCAGAAGAAATATTTAAGGGACAAATTTTGCTTTTTGACGTAGATTTTTTTAACCCAGTAACAGAAATAAAAATTCATACTGATAAAGTAGATGATCATGGAAATATAATTGGTGATGGAGCAGTATATAACTTGAATGATTATGATACAGATCAGGAATTGGTTGAAGCATTGGCTGATGACGAACAGATTAGAGATTATTTCTATGAAGAAGATGGAGAGGAAATTCTTACTTCTAAGCAAAATATAGCACTAGAATTACAATCTTTAGTTAGTCAATGGTATTCAGCAATAAGAAATATTGCAATTGTATTATCAATGTCTGTTTTATTATATATTGGAATAAGAATGCTGTTATCTACAGTAGCACAAGATAAGGCAAAATATAGACAAATGTTAATAGATTGGGTAGTTAGTTTGTGTTTATTGTTTTTCATGCATTATATAATGGCGTTTTCAGTATCTGTAGTAAATGACTTTACAAAGGTTTTAACTATTTCTAATACGGATGACGGAACAGGATATGTAGCAGTATTAGAATTAGATAAAGATGGACTGATTGAAAAGAAAGTAAAAGACTTAGATATGGAGGATGCAATACAAGACGGGCAGTTAATGTGGCCTACAAATTTAATGGGGCAATTAAGAATACAGGCTCAAATGAGTTATGGAGATGCATCTTTTATTGGATATGGCTTATGTTTCTTTATATTAACATTACTTACAATTTTCTTTGTATTTACATATTTAAAAAGGGTATTGTATATGGCATTTTTAACCATGATAGCACCATTAGTAGCATTAACTTATCCAATAGATAAAATTAGTGATGGACAAGCACAAGCATTTAATAGATGGTTAAAAGAATATATTTTTAATTTATTAATACAACCATTACATTTATTAATATATACAATTTTAGTTACGTCAGCATTTGATTTAGCGGGAAAAAATGTTTTATATGCACTTGCTGCAATTGGTTTTTTAATTCCAGCAGAGAAATTAATGCGTAGTTTCTTCGGATTTGAAAAAGCTTCAACTCCAGGAAGTTTAGCAGGAGCGGCAGTAGGTGCAGGTTTAGTGCATACTGGCTTAAATCAATTGCTACGTAGAACACCACCAGGAAGAAATGGAAAAAATGGAAGTAATGGAAGTGGTGGAGACAATTCAAATTCATCAATTAGAATAGGTTCTAAACCAAATGGTCCAGATCCACTAGATGTTATGGCTGGAGGTACGATTAGTGATGGTAATGGAAATCAACCTAAACAAACTTTGGATAGCGGAAATAGTGAAGATAAGGAAAGTAAAGAACCTAATTATGATGAAGAGGCATTGAAAAAATATCAAAGCGAAGGATATGGACAAAATGCTTTTGGACACTACTTTAATCCTTATACTGATGAATATGATTCAGAATATAATCCAGTTGAAGATGCAGGTTATAATCAGAGAGTAAAAAATGAACAAGAAGCAATGCAGAAATATCAAAATGAAGGATATAGACAAAATGCTTTTGGACACTATTTTAATCCAAATACAGATGAATATGATGAACAATATGATCCTCGTAAAGATAATGCTTTTAATAAAGGATTAAAGCAACCAGAAAAAGTAGAAACAGGAACACAACCAAAACCAATAGATACAGGAACTCAACAAGAAGCAATAGATGCAGGAGCTGGAGAGAAAGAAGAAGGAACAGGAACCAGCAATAATAATAGAGACTATAGTATTGCTGGTGATGTAGGACGTAAATTTATGGGTACTCCAGTGGGACATGGTGTAAAAACAATAACAGGAGCAGTGGGAAATGCAGCAGGTAAAGGAAAAGCAAAAGTGCAAGCTGTTGGAAATAAGGTAGGAAATGTTAAGAGAGGCATACAAAATAATAGTAAATTTAGATATGTTGCAGATTCTAAAGAAGGTCAATTCATAAAAGGTGTAGGTAGAAATATAAAAACTAGAGCAGGACAGGGACTAAGAGGTTATAAAGAAGGACTTAAACAAGGAGCAAGACAAGTTCCTGGTATAGTTGGAGGAGCAGTTATAGGAGCAACAGCAGGAGCAGTGGGATTGGCAGCTGGAGTTGCAGCAGGTGATCCATCTAAAGCAGCTTCATATGCGGCAGGAGCAGCAATAGCTGGGGGAACATTTGGAAAAAAAGCATTTAATATTCCACCAAGAAGTGGACAACAGTCTGCTGAAAAAATAGCAAGAGATAGAGCTTTTTATGGAGATAAATATGATGAACATATAGCTGAAAAAAATATGAAAAAATGGAAACGTGATGATGAAAAAAGAAAAGAATTAGAAAGATATTTAGGAACAGAGCAAGTAAAAGAACTTTACAAAGGTGATAAAGATGCTAAAATTAATAAATACTTGCAAAATGAAATTACCGATGCTAAAGATATTGCAGCACTAGAAAGACTTCAAAAAGATAAGCAAGTAAACTTTAATGATGCAATGGTATTTTATGATGCGCATAGCAGGTTTGGAGATATAAAAGATGGCGATGTTAAAAAGAGAAAAGAAATCAAAGCTGATTATGCTGAAAAATTTGAACAGAGAGGAAATGCTAAAGAAGATGCTGATAAAAAAGCAGAACGAATTGTAAATATGACACATGAATTTGCATCAATAAAGAAGGATTTAAATAAATCATAAAAAGGAGGAACTATATGAAAATACATAGTTAAAGCATGTAATCATATAGTTCTATTTTATAAAAAGACTAATATCTAAAAAGGAGAATATAGTGAAAAATTCAGGAAATTCAAATAAAAAAATGATTATCATAATACTATGCATAATTTTTTTAATAGTAATAGGAATTATATGCTTCTTATTTCTTAAAAGAAATAGTGAGAGCAAACAAAATAATGAGAATTCACAACAATCAATTAATGGGACTGTAGAAAATGCCTCTCCGGAAACTTTTAAAGAAGTAAATAGTTATAATATATACTATACAGTAAAAGGAATCTTAAATAATTATATAACAATGATTAGAGAAGCAAATGGAGATGAATATATTGAATTTGGACGATTACAGCAATCAAGAGATGAGGCTATTGCAGGATTAGTAGATGAGTCAGTAAATGCAATATATAATATGTTTGATAGTAGTTATATAGAAGAAAATAATATTGCAGAAGAAAATATCAATACTTTAGTACAACAATATAGACAACAGGGAGATTATAGTAGAAATGTAGTATATGATTTAAAAATTAATGAAATGTATGTTGCAGATATATCAACAGATATGGATTTTATATTAGTAAATTTTGCAATAAATAGTATTGAAGATACTATGTTAATAAAAATAGATTTTGCAAATAATACGTATTCTATGTTTGGAAAAGAGTATTTAGAAGATAAAGGATATAATAAAGATACGGAAATTTCAAATTTAGAAATTAGTACAGATAGTATTGAATCTAATAATTATAATAGTTTTAATTTAGTAAATACAGATGATAAATATGTTATTAACCAATATTTCTCAGAATATCAAACAAAATTATTAAATAATACTGATTCTGCATATGATTTGTTAGATAAAGACTATAGAGAAAAAAAATATGAAGATTCACAAGAATTTAATCAGTATGTTGAAGAAAATTATGAAGCTTTACAAAATGCATATTTAACAAAATACCAAATTAATCAATTCGATGAATATAAAGAATATGTATGCTTGGATGAAAATAATAACTATTATATCTTTATTGAAAGGTCTCTAACAGATTGTGAAGTTATCCTAGATACTTATACAGTTGATTTAAAAGATTTTACAGATAAATATAATTCAGCAGATATATCAACAAAAGTAGGAATGAATGTAGAAAAAGTAGTAGAAGCAATCAATGATAAAGATTATAGATATGTATATAACAAATTAGATGAAACATTTAGAAATAATAACTTTGGTAGTTTAGACACTTTTAGTACATATATGAATGAGAATTTTTATCCAAATAATGAAATGGAATATTTGGAGTTCTCAGAAGAAGGAGATACATATATATATGGTGCTAAGGTAAAAAATGTGCAAGAAGATTCAGAGGGAAAAGACATTACAATTATCATGAAATTACTAGAAGGAACAGATTTTGTCATGTCATTTAGTATGGAATAAATAAAGGAGAAAGCAAATGAATAAATTCATTAGATGGTATAACCAAAATAGGAGATCCGTTTGGGCAACAATAGGAATCATACTACTGATTATTGTTGTTATACAATTAATTAATAATTTTTATAAAGTAAGTAATGAAAAAGAATTAAATAATATTAGTAATCAAACTCAAAATACAACGGACAATTATAGTTATAATAATGTAAGAGTAGATGACAATCATTCAAGTTTAACAGGAGAAACCCTTTCAACAGATCAAGAAACAGAAATTGGAGTCATAGATAATTTTATTAATTATTGTAATCAGCAAGATTTACAAAGTGCTTATGATTTATTAAGTGATGAATGTAAGGAAGAAATGTATCCAGCATTAGAGAATTTTCAGGAAAGTTATTACAATAATGTATTTAACAATTCAAGGAAAAATGTATCTGTAGAAAATTGGATAGATAATATATATAAAGTAAATGTAAATGAAGACTTTTTATCAACAGGTAGATATTCTAAAGATGAGACAATTCAAGATTATATAACAGTAGTAGAAGTTAATGATCAATATAAATTAAATATAAATGGATATGTGGGAAGAAAAGAAATTGCAAAAGAAAAAGAAGATAAAAATATTAAAATTGAAGTAGAAGAAACAGATGAATATATGGACTATCAATACTATAAAATCAAAGTAACAAATAATTCTGAAAATACAATTTTATTAGATGATGGTGTAAGTATAGAGGCTATGTATATTGAAGATGTAAATGGAAATCGATATTCTGCGTATACACATGAATTAAACGAAGGACAATTAATGGTAAGTCCAAGAGAAACAAAAGAATTAAAAATTAGATATTATAGCAGATATGGTTCAGAAAAAGAAATAAATAAAGTAGTATTTTCAAGAATGATATTAAATAATGAAACATATACTACTTTTCAAAATAAAAGTTTATATCGTGATTATGCAAATTTTGAAATAGAAATATAGTACTAATAATAGGAGAAGTATATGAATGAGGATTTTAAAAATGAGTTAAAAGATAAATGGAAAAGAAATGGAAAACGTTTATTGAAAGTAGTAATCATAGCTGCTTGTATTATTGCGGTTCTTTTTGCTGCATCAATTTATCAAATAACATTAAATGATGGAACTTTTAAAGAAGGTGACTGGGCAAATACACAATATGCTGCTAGTCAATTTACTAGAGGAACAAGTATTGATTCAGATGGAAACATAACAACCAATATGACAGCACAAGAATTGTGGGATAAAATGATGGAAGAAGACAGCAGAGTAGATTTATATCTAGATGGTCCAGAAGAATTATTAAAATTAATGAATGCAGAAATAGTAACACAATATTTAGATACAAGAGGAGAAGATGAAATAGATAAACCTATTATATGGGATGACACCTTAGATATTAATTCTAATGAAGTACAAGGAATTATAAAATTAAAAAGAGCGCAAGCAGATGGAACCATAAAAACAATGACATATGTAGATCCAGAAACATTCCAAACATATGTTGATAATTATAATGTTAGTGGATCAGAGGCTGATAGAAATATAGCTTTAAGTCATTTTACATTAGAAAGAACAACCATAGCAAATAATTCTGGAACTGCTAGACCGATAGAAGCAGGAGAAACAATCAATATTCCTGCTGGATTAGGTGCAGTACATACATATATGGGATGGCAAATGATTACATCTACAACATCTACTCAATATAAATTAAGAGAACAAGCAGGAATGAATTTTGACGAAGAAGGTTTTGGTAGAATTAATGGTCGTTATGTTATTGCATGCACAACGACATATGGACAAGTTGGAGATTATGTAGATTTCTATCAAGCAGATGGAACGATTATTCCTTGTATTATTGGTGATATTAAAAATCAAAATGATGCAGGATGTAATGAATGGGGACATTTAGATGGAACTTGTATTATCGAATTTGTTGTGGATAAAACAACATGGTATGATCCAATGCATGAAAATCCAGGTACTCCAAATTGTCATCCAGAATGGAATCAATATCTTACAAAAGCAGTAAATGGAGGTAGTTATTTCGATAATCCTGATTTTGGAGCAGAAGGGATAACACCTAATGGAAATTCAAGTACTGGTTCTACTGCTAGTTCAGAATCAATGGATGGTATGGTATTTATTGGAGATTCATTCACAGTAGGATTGGAACAAACAAGCGCACTAAGTGAAGCCAGTTTTTATGCACAAACAGGAGCAGCACCACAATATTGGATAGATCATTTTAATGAATTACCAAATAATAGTGATGACGTTACAGGAGTGTGTGTATTATTAGGTGTCAATAACCCAGACCAAATCAGCCAGATGAAAGACTTAATTACCAAACTAGCGGACAAGTACTCCAATAAAAACATATATATACAAAGAGTATTTCCAGTAGGTACCAATTATACTGCTATGGATAGAAATACATTAAACAGTAAAATAGATAATTTTAATAATGAAATCAGATCATATTGTAATACAGTAAATAATGTACAATTTATAGACACAACTACAGGGTATCTAAATGGAGATGGTTCTGCTAATGATTCTTTATATCAGAATGATGGTTTACATTTAAAAAGTTATCAAAATTTGGCAAATAATATAGTAAATGCAATTGGTAGTGCAAGTAATGCTTCAGGTGAACTATATTGGCCAACTGATGGAACAACGATAACATCAGAATTTGGTTTAAGAACATCACCAACAGCAGGAGCATCTAGTAATCATAAAGGAATTGATATAGGAGTACCTACAGGTACAAATATATATGCTGCTGAATCAGGAAGTGTTACAATGGCTGGTTGGAGTGATTCTGGCGGATATATGGTAACGATAGACCATGGAAACGGGTATGTTACCAAATATATGCATAACAGCGAACTTTTAGTTTCAGCAGGGGACACAGTACAAAAAGGACAAGTAATTGCTAAAGCAGGAAGTACAGGAATTTCTACAGGATCACATCTTCATTTTCAAGTAGAATATAATGGACAGCCAGTAGATCCATTAAGTTTTAAATATAATAATGGAATGGGAAATGGAACAGGAGGATTTGGTAATAGTAGTGGTGGAACAAGTGATGCAACAACAACTACATATTATGCAAAAGTAGCAACTTGGAATGAAGTAACAGATAGAGTAGAATCAGATGACCCAGATGTGGAGAACTATTCTACAACTACATATAATATGACAACAACAAAAATAAATTATCAAGAATTAGTAAGTGCATATACAATGCCATTTGACTATTTATGGGATTTATTGGTAGTTAGTAAAGACCAAGATTTTGTATTAGATTTAGCTGATTTAGTATTAGATAGTGAAATCGAAATTACAGTACATGATAATTTAAGTATAAATACAAATGTTAATGTATATACATATACTGAAAAAATGAAAACAGAAACAACAGCAAGTGTGTCTGTAATATATGGTTCCGCATCTGAAACAGTAAATACATATACTAGCTCAGGAGGACCTTGGACTGATGAAGAAAGTCAAAATTATACGACAACACATACAGTTATTACTAAAACAAATACTTTGGACATTGATTTAACAAAGGCCAATGTTTGGATTGTAAATTATACAAAAGAATTTAAATATACTGTGCCAGAAAATGTTGTAACAAATACAGAAAATGATTTGGAAGATTCACCATATCCTAGCTCTCCAGATGAAGTACGAGCGGGAACAGATACATATGGACATGCAAGTGCTTTATTAGCAAGTGAAATAGCCAGATGGACTGAGACTTATGAATATGTAGATGGTGCAGTTACATCTGTGCAAGAAAAAATATATTACGCAACTGTAAATAAACATGAGAGTATAACAAATACATTAGAAAGAAATACATATATTGCGCCTCCAAAAGGAAATGTAGAAGAGAAAACAGATAAAAATTCGGAGGAACCTAATTTTGTTACATTGTTATTAAAAGAAGGAAACAGAAGAGCAAAACATCATCTATTGGAAAATTCAACATTATTATGTGATTTATTGCTTAGAAATGATAGCACATCAGATACATTTGTGGACTTGACAAAATATCTATTTTATAAAGCAACTGGAAATCCAAATTATTGGGATCCAGAGAAGCCATTTGACTTTAGTATATTTGATCCAGATAATTTTGCAAGTAACAATAATGGTTCAAGTGGTATAGAAGGTGTACCTGGACAAATTTATGACTTTTTATTACAAAAAGGAGTACCACCAGTAGGAGCAGCTGCTATACTAGGAAATATTCAAGGTGAAAGTTCATTTAATTCTTCTGTGGTAAATTCATCAGGATATTCTGGATTGTGTCAATGGGGAGGCGGAAGATTAAGTAATCTTAAGAGTTTAGCAGATAGTAAAGGAAAAGATTGGACAGATGTAGAAGTACAATTAGAGTTCTTATGGCAGGAATTGTGTGATTCTTATTCTTCAGTAAAAGATATTATCATGGCAGCGACTCAAGAAAGTGATATGGAATATGCAACATGGTATTTCGGAAGATACTATGAAATCTTTTTCACAGGAACATGGCCATCTTCAAAAGACCAAACTGCTGTAAGATATCAATATGCACAAGAATGGTATGAAAAGTATAAGCAAAGTGCTTCATCAATAACTGGAGAAGGAACAGTTTATTATCAAACTGATTATAATGAACCATATGGAAATGGAACAATTGCAGATACTGGATGTGGACCTACATGTTTTGCTATGGTGGCTAGTGATTATTTAGGCAGACAAGTAACGCCAGTTGATGCAATAGCATGGTGTGGAAATGCATATTATGTATCAGGACAAGGAACATCATGGTCATATTTTGCAGCAGCAGCAAGTCACTTTAATTTACCTTGTACAGTTGTTGATTTAGGAAATAATATTAATGCAGCAGTGGATCAATTAAGAAATGGAAATTTAGTTATATCTTCACAAGGTCCTGGTATATTTACATCAGGAGGACACTTTATACTATTATCTTCAGTAGATGCAAGTGGAGGAATTAGGGTTAGAGATCCAAATAAAAATAATGCTATTAATAAAGGATATGCAGATAGAGTATTTACAGCTGCTGAAATAAATGCTTCAGGAAGAAACTATTGGGCTTTTGTAAGAAATTAAAAAATGTATTTATAGACTTAAAGGGGTGTATAAAAATGGATAAAAAGAGATTATTAATAATTCTTCTAATATTACTAGTATTGATAATAATTATTTGTATAGTGGCCAAATTAAATCAAGTAAATTCAAAAAAAGAAGAAGAAAATTTACCAGTGGAACAAAGAGAAGAAGGGGGAGAGGCATATAATGATGCACAACTAAACAACTTTGATATTACTATTGAAGGCATGGAAAAAGAAATAGAAAATGAAATAAAAGATATGGATGATTTTGAATTGGAATTTAAAAAATTCATTTATTTAAATGGATTAGTAGATGCTAATATAGCAACTATTGAATCATATGAGATAAATGAAAATAAGTTAACAATAAACTTTCAATTAAATAATTCAAGTCAGACAAAAATGATTGGCATTGTAGATATAAAAGAGCAAAAATATGAATTTTCTAAAGAATAAAACAATAAACTAGATAAAGTATATTGATAAAAAGGAGAGAATATGATATTCTCTCCTTATAAAATATAAGAAGGTGAATATATGATAGAAATAAAAAATATATCTAAATCTTACATAAAAGGTGCAAAAATTATTGATAATTTAAATTTAGAAATTCAAGATGGAGAGATATTAGGATTTTTAGGACCAAATGGTGCAGGAAAAACGACGGTCATAAAAATGATGACAGGAATTTTAGAAATTGACGAGGGAGATATATTAATTGATGGAAAAAGCATAAAAAACGAGCCATATGAAGCTAAAAAAAATATAGGACTTATTCCAGATAGTCCAGATATGTTTTTAAATCTAAAAGGTATAGAATATTTAAATTTTATGGCAGATATATATAAAGTAGGAAAAGAAGAAAGAATAAAAGCCATAAGCGAGCTATCGAAAAAATTTGATATGGAAGATGCTTTAAATGAAAAGATAGAAAGTTATTCACATGGTATGAGACAAAAAATAATTATTATAGGAGTATTGTTACATAAACCAAAAAATTGGATATTAGATGAGCCAATTACAGGACTAGATCCAAAAGCAATTTATGATTTAAAAACGATGATGAAGGAATATGCAAAAGATGGAAATGTTGTATTTTTTTCTACACATATATTAGAAGTAGCAGAAAACTTATGTGATAGAGTAGCAATTATTAATAAGGGGAAAATTTTATTTGTTGGAAAAATAGATGAGTTAAGAGAAAAAATGAAAGAAAATAACTCTTTAGAAGAATTATTTATGGAGATAATAAGTGATGATTAAAAATATAATATTATTAACTAAAATATCGACTAGAAATTTTTTGCAAAATCTGAATTTATTGGATAGAAAAACTAAAAGAATTAACAAAAAATCTATGTATGTTTGGCTACTGATAGTTGTTATACTGGCAATAACATTCGTAAGTAATGAGATATTAAATATGTTAGAAGATTATGGACAAATGTCAATATTCCTAAATATTCTTTTTACTATAGCAATTATTATTATGTTTATGCAAACGATTATTGCGAGCATGAATATTTTGTATTTTTCAAAAGATTTAGAATATTTTTTACCTATGCCTATTAAGGCGGAAGAATTGTTATTATCCAAAGTGAATACAATTATAAATATTTTATATGGTACAGAATTATTATTTATGTTAATACCATTATTACTATATGGGATATCCACAACAGCTTCGTTATCCTACTATATATATGTCCTATTGGCATTAATACTATTGCCAATATTTCCAGTATTACTAATCACTATAATAACATTTCTTATCATGAAATTTATTAAAAAAATAAAAAATAAGAATAAATTTCAAATTATTATAACTATATTTTTTATTTTTCTTATTGCTTTTGCAGAAGTTTTATTTATAAAAACAATTATTTCGTCTCAATTTGATTATGATCAAATTGGAGTCAATGCCAACAAAATAGCAGAAACGATAAATCATAGTATGATTGTTGTAAATCCACTAATTTCGATTTTAAATAAAAATCAAGTATTTATAAATTTAGCGAAGGTAATTGTAATTTATGCAATTATGTATGTTATATTGATTGGCATAGGAAAAAGAACATATATAAAAAATATCTTCAAAGCAACCGAATATAATAAAAGTAAGCATAAGAAAAAAGTTAATTTTGAAAGTCAATGTAAAATACAAAAACCGCTAACATCCTATGCAAAAAATGAGTTTAAAAATTTAATAAAAAATGCTATATTTTTTATGCAGACAATCTATCCTATATGTTTGATTATGATTACGTTTGTATTCTTGACAATATATTTTAAAGTAGGAATTATAGCAAAAAATGAGGAATTATCAGGACTACTCGGAGAAATGAATTTAACAATAGAAGGCGTGTGCATTATATTAGGAATTATACAAGTCTTGTGTTCTTTGATAAATATATCAATTACTGCAATCTCTAGACAAGGTTCAAATGCTATTTTTATGAAATATATACCAATAAGCTTATATAAACAATTTTTATTAAAAAATGTACCACAAATAATCATTAGTATGATTATATCAATTATTATATTAATTCTTTGTAAAATACTATTTCCAATAATATCTATTATGAATCTTGTGTTAGTGTTTATAATAAGTATAGTTCTTAGTATGATAAATAGTTTTTTAATGTTAATTGTGGATATAAAAAGACCTAAATTAAATTGGAAAGCAGAAATGGATATTTTTAGACAAAATGAAAATAAAATATTTCAATATGTATGGACAATTACAGTTGTTGTAATTTTAATGTATATAAAAAGACTATTTGAAAATATAAATTTATATATAGCCATATTGGCAACTTTTATAATATTTACAGTAATATTTATTATTATAAATATGTATGTGAAAAAACAAATTAATAAAAATAAATTATTTAAAAAAGTCATATAAAAAATATATGTAATATAAACAAAATAGAAAAGAAATATCAAAGTGTTTTTGTATTGATATTTCTTTTTTAATTAAATATATTGATAAAAATATTTCCGATAACTCTAAAAACGGCATTTGTATTATATAATTCGATAAAATAATTTTTAACAAACGGAATTTGAAATACAATAAATAAAATAAGGATAACAATTGCAAGAGCAATAAATGATTTTGCATAATCAGAAAAAGATTTTTTATATCTTATTTTATATCCTCTATTTCTTAAATCTTGTATATAGGCATCATGGTATGCTTGTTGTCTTGCTTGATTCACTTGTTGTTCATATTCTAAATTTCTTTTGTACTGTTCAGCCTGTGTATTTTGATAAGCATTTTGTGTATGATTAGGTGTTCTACTATTTATATTGGCATTAGGATTAACATGATTTACATTTTGTGAGTAGGTATTACCATTATGCATATGTTGTTGTAAATCATTTAATTTATTTTTTAACACTTGATTTTGTTGATACATCTCATCATACTTATCTTGAGAAATTACTGTATTTTCTATTTTTTGATTATATAAAGCCCTCTGTTCTGGGTCGGATAAAGTTTGATATGCTTCATTAATAATTTTAAAAGTTTCTTCTGCTTCTTTTTTATGAAATTCATCTTGTAAGTCAGGATGATATTTTTTAGCTAAGGTTTTATATGCTTTATCAATAATTTCAGGTGAGGCATTTCTATCTACCTCTAATATTTCATAATAATTTTTATCCATCGTAATAATCCTTTCTCGTAAATGATATCATAAAAAACATAAGTTATCAATAAAAATTTAAAATTATATTGTAATTAGTAAATATTTATTATACAATACATAAAAAAGGAGAAAAAATAGAGGAAGCTGCAACTTCCTCTATTTTTTTATTGATTTTATATGAAAGACTTCATAAAAATTTCTTCCTACTCATAGTATACAACAATTTCAAAAATATGTCAAATTTAACTGATTAATTTTTTTGAGTTTCTTTGATTTTTTCTGTTGAATTTGTTTGTTGTACTACTTCAGTCGCATTTTCTTTCTCAATAGCTTCTTTTCTAGCTTGTTTTGCTTTTAAATTATCTTTAGCAACAGTCATTAATAATTTAATTCTGTTTGCTTGGTTTGTTTCACTAGCACCTGGATCATAATCTACTGGAGAAATATTTGCATCTGGATATTTTTCTCTAATCGTCTTGATAACACCTTTACCAACAACGTGATTTGGTAAACAAGCAAATGGTTGAACACAAATAATATTTGGAATATCATGTTCAATATATTCAATCATTTCAGCTGTTAAGAACCAACCTTCACCAGTTTGATTTCCGATAGATAAGACATCTTTTACTTTATCTTCTAAATGCCAAATATCACAAGGTGGTAAATAACCTTTTTTAGAATTTGCTAAAGCGATTTTCATATCTTTTTCTAATATATCAATTAATTTGATAGCTGCTTTCATAATTTTTGAAGATGTTTTATTTGTATTTAATAATCTGTTAAAGGTGATTTTATGTGTAGCCATAAATTTAATAAATCCCATAAAGTCAGGTAAAATAACTTCTGCTCCTTCTTTTTCTAGTAAATCGGCAACATGATTATTTCCAAAAGGATGATATTTAATAAGAACTTCTCCAACAATACCAACTCTAGGTTTTTCAATAGATGTATCTAATTCTATTTTTTCGAAGTCATTTACAATATCATAAATACTTTGTTTAAATTCTTTACTTGATGATTTTTGAAGTAATTTTTTACATTTTTCCATCCATTCATCAAATAATTTTTGCGTTTCACCTTCATTTTTTTCATAAGCTCTATTTTTCGTTAACATCTTTTGTAATAAATCACCATATAAAACAGTTTTAAGTAAGCGTTCAATTAATGGTACAGTGATTTTAAATCCAGGCATTTTTTCCATACCAACAATATTGAATGAAATAACTGGTATATTTTCAAATCCTGCGTCTTTAAGAGCTTTTCTAATAAATCCGATATAATTGGTTGCTCTACATCCTCCACCTGTTTGAGACATAATTAGAGCGGTTCTATCTAAGTCATATTTACCAGATTGAAGAGCTTCAATCATTTGTCCTGTAACCAAGATAGATGGATAACAAGCATCATTATTAACATACTTTAATCCAGTTTCTACTGTTTTTTGTGTGCATTCTCTTAATAGTTCCACTTTATATCCACTAGATTGTACGGCAGCTTCTAATAATTCAAAATGAATTGGTGCCATTTGTGGAACTAAAATGGTATAGTCTTTTCTCATATCTTTTGTAAAGATTTTTTTATGTTGTTCATAATCACCAGTAGCATGATTTTCTCTTTTTTCTTTTTCACGTTTATTCATACTAGCAAGTAATGAACGTATACGAATTCTAACAGCCCCTAAGTTATTAACTTCATCTATTTTTATTAGTGTATACATTTTGTCATAACTAGATAAGATTTCTTCAACTTGGTCTGTTGTAACTGCATCAACACCACAACCAAAAGAATTTAATTGGACTAATTCTAAGCAGTCATGTTTTCCGACGAAATCTGCTGCAGCGTAAAGCCTTGCATGATATACCCATTGGTCAACAACACGAATAGGTCTTTTTACTTCTGTTTGATTTGAAATACTGTCTTCTGTTAACACACATAATCCTAATGAAGTAATTAAGGTATCAATTCCATGATTGATTTCTGGGTCAACATGATATGGACGACCTGCTAAGACAATACCTTTTAAATGATTTTCTTCTATGTATTTTACAGTTTCAGCACCTTTTTTACGAATATCTTCTTTACATTTTTGATATTCTTGTTCAGCTTTTTCAGCTGCTTCGTTTAATTCTTCTTTTGTGAAGTTATATTGTTTAAATTCATCTAATTCTAATATCTTCTTTACTAAGTTTTTCTTATCAAAAGGTAAGAATGGATTTAAGAATTTTACGCTAGGGTCTTTTAATCCTTCTACATTATTTTTTAATACCTCAGAATAAGAAATAACAATTGGACAGTTATAATGGTTATCAGCTTTTTCGTATTCTTTTCTAGAATATGGAATACAAGGATAAAAGATAGTTTTTATTCCTTGTTCTAATAAACTTTCAATATGTCCATGTGAAAGTTTTGCTGGATAACATACTGATTCTGAAGGCATAGATTCCATACCTTTTTCATAGGTTTTTCTGGTACTCTTTTCAGAGATAATAACTCTAAAACCTAAACTTGTAAGGAAAGTAAACCAGAAAGGATAATCCTCATACATATTTAAAACTCTAGGGATTCCAATGGTTCCTCTGGTTGCATATTGTTCTTCTAATGGTGTGTAATCAAAAATTCTCTCATATTTATATTGTACTAAGTTTGGTAAATTTTTAGACTTGGTAACAACACCTGCACCTTTTTCACAACGGTTACCCGTTACATGGATTTGTCCATTACTAAATTTATTAATTGTTAATTTACAATGGTTTTCACAATTATTACAATGTGTATGTGTAATTTTTATTTTTAAATTATCTAATTCATCTTCTTTTAAGATAGTTGATGTATATTCCATATCTAAATTGGCTTCATATTGTTCTTTTGAAAGTAAAGCCATTCCGTAAGCTCCCATTAATCCAGCGATATTTGGTCTTACAACATTTTTACCAACAATCAATTCAAAAGCTCTAAGGACAGCATCATTATAGAAAGTACCACCTTGAACAACAATGTGTTTTCCTAATGTTTCAATATCTCTAACCTTCATAACTTTTTGAATTGCATTTTTAATAACAGAATAAGATAAACCACTAGAAATATCTCCAACAGAATATCCTTCTTTTTGTGCTTGTTTAATTTTTGAGTTCATAAATACGGTACATCTTGAACCTAAATCAACAGGTCTTCTTGATTTTAGTGCTTCTTTAACAAATTCAGATATTTCTAAATTCAAACTTTTGGCAAATGTTTCTATAAAAGAACCACATCCAGAAGAACAAGCTTCATTTAACATGATATTATCAATAGAACCATTTTTAATTCTGATATATTTCATGTCTTGCCCACCAATATCCACAATACTGGTTACATCTGGTTCAAATGTTTTTGCAGCTGTATAATGAGCAATGGTTTCAATTTCATTTAAATCAACATTTAAAGCCGTTTGAATTAATTTTTCCCCATAACCTGTAACACCACTATATCTTAAAATAGCTTTTTTAGGTAATACTTTGTATAGTTTTCTTAACATATCCATAACACTTTGTAATGGATTTCCTTCATTGCTACCATATAAAGAATATAATAGATTACCATCTTTATCAATTAATACAAGTTTTGTGGTTGTAGAACCTGCATCAATTCCTAAGTAACAATCACCTTCATAATTTTCTAATGATTTTGAAGGAACAGTTGCTTTATCATGTCTTTCTTTAAAGGCTTTATATTCGGTCTCATCTTTAAATAAAGGATCAAGTGGTTGTGTGGTTGTATCATGTGATTGTTTAAAATTTTCTATTTTCTTTTCCAATTCATTAGGTGTAATGACATCTGTATTAAATGAATCCAAAGCAGCACCTTTAGCAACTAATAAATGCGCATTTTCTGGTACAATAATTTGATCATCTGTTAAATGTAGTGTTTCAATAAAACGTTTTCTCAATTCTGGTAAATAACTTAAAGGTCCACCTAAAAAGGCAATATTTCCTCTAATAGGTCTACCACAAGCCAATCCACTAATTGTTTGGTTAACAACTGCTTGGAAAATAGAAGCAGCAATGTCTTCTTTTGCAGCTCCCTCATTAATTAAAGGTTGAATATCTGTTTTTGCAAAAACACCACAACGAGAAGCAATAGGATAAATGGTTTGATATCCTTTAGCCAATTCATTTAATCCTGCTGTATCTGTATGTAATAAAGAAGCCATTTGGTCTAAAAAGGCACCAGTACCACCAGCACAAGTACCATTCATTCTTTGCTCAATAGAATTATCAAAATAAATAATTTTAGCATCTTCTCCACCTAATTCGATAACAACATCTGTTTTTGGAAAATATTTCTCAATGACTCTCTTACAAGAAACCACTTCTTGAATAAAGTCAACTCCTAAAAATTTTGCAGCAGACATTGCTCCAGAACCAGTTAATGCAATTGTGAAAGAAGAAGAAGGATATTTCATTAATAGCTCTTCTAAAAAATCACAAACTGTTTTCTTGGCATCTGAAAAATGTCTACGATAATCTGAATATATAGTATTTTTATTAGAACCCATTACGATTATCTTGACTGTTGTAGAGCCAACGTCAAGTCCAACATGTAAAATATCATTCATGACAAAAACTCCTTTTTTGTATATAAATTTTTCATTATTATCCACCCTAATTGTATACGGAAAAGCCACTTTTGTCAAATGGAAATTGTTGTAAAAATGTCCTTTTGGGGACGTTTCTGTTTGGGACATTTTTATGTTAATTTATTTCGAGAAAATATGCTTAGATAGACGTTTCTTTCAAAATAGTTTTTATATGTTTTATGAGATTTTAGGACTAATAGAGTCTTTTCTTAAAATTAGGAAAATGATGGATAGGAAAATATTTTAATTATGCTACGATTGTTCTAAAAAGGACAAACAAATAATACAATAGGTAATAAATAAAATTAATTAAAATTGAAAGAAAGGAATGAAAATAAGATGAATAAAAAAATAGTTATTATTTTTACTGTTTTATTAATCATTATATTAGTAGGAGGATATTTTATTATCCAATATTTTAAAGGGCAAGAAGAGGAAACAACAATAGAAGAATATACACCAGAAGAAGAAATTACAGAAGAGCAAAACAGGCAAACAATCGTGAGTCTATATTTCTTAGAGAAAGAAACAAATGAATTAGCTCCTGAAGCTAGATTAGTAGATATTAAAGAAATTATGAATACACCTTATGATAAATTGGTAAATATGTTAATAGAAGGCCCAAAAAATGAAAAATATACAAAATTAATTCCTGAAAACACGAAATTGAATCAAACATATAAAGAGAAAGATATGGTATATTTAGATTTTTCAAGTGAATTTTTAAATTTTAATAAGGAAGATGCAACTGTAAAACAAAATATCATTGATAGTTTAGTAAAAACATTAACACAATTAACAGAGGTAAATTCTGTTAAAATTCTAATTGATGGGGAAGAAAATGTAGATTTCAATGAAGTTTATAGTTTGAGTGCAAATGAATAATAAATAATGAATAGAAGACAATTTATGATACAATAAAAATAAATTGATAGTTTGTACGATAATTGAAAAAATTATATATAAAATATATGTATAAAAATACAAAAATTATTTTAGTATTTTATACAATTTAATATATTTAATAAATCGATGAAAATGATTTAGAAAATATTCAACCTCGCGTAAAGACTTAATGGTATTATCTTTGCAACATTTAAAATTAAATTTCTTTTTAGGAGGTGGACATTTTCCACCTCTGTTTTCTATATTTTTAATTACTTTTTTATCCATACAAACCTTCACCTTTATTATTTAATATAAATTTTTTAATTGTTATTATAGCATATTCTATATTTTGAAGAAAGGTGAAGGTTTTTACAATTTACAATGTATCTAAACAAAAAACACTATATAGAGGAATACATTTTATATTATTTTCAAATCCAAAATTTTTGCTCGATATTCGAATAGAATACGGTATTTTGTATAATGATTTAAAAATATTTAAACTCTTTGATCTTGTATGAATACTTGATTTGACTTCAATTGGAATAATATTACCCAATTTATCTTGTATAATAAAATCTACTTCCGCTTTTCCATTTGATTCCCAATAATATGGTATTAATCCGCATTGAATTAAACTGCTACATACATAGTTTTCTGTTAGAGCACCCTTGAAATTATTTAAGTTGTCATTTTCAACAATAACAATATTAGGTGGTATTCCAAACTTGTTACATAACAAACCAACATCGCTCATATAAAGCTTAAAGCTTTCAGGCTCTATAAATGCAGAAAGAGGTAATTTTCCTTCTTTTACTTTTGTGCATTGAATAATAATCCCAGAAGCATTTAACCAGTTAATGGCAGTTTCATATTCATAAGCTCTAGCACCAGATTTTATTAGTTTGTATTGAAACTTTTTATTTTCTTTTGCTAATTGAGCTGAAATGATATTATAAACTGCGATAATTTTTGTAGTTTCAGTAGGTGTGGCATATTTTGCCATATCAGCAATATATGAATTATTGATATCTTTTAAAATTGCTGTTACAAAATCCATATCTTCTTTTTCCTTATATTCTAAAATTGCTCTTGGCATACCACCTATTGCTAGATATAATCTATAATATTCATTGGCTAAAGTATGTAATGAAAATTCTTTATTATTTGAAAAAGCTTCTCTAATTAAATTGGCTAAATCTTTTCTATCTAAAGCCCATAAAAATTCTTCAAAATCTAATGGATATAGTGTAAGCATTTTTACTTTTCCAACAGGAAAGGAATATTTTTGTCTATTAACAGCAATTCCAAGTAATGAACCTGCTGCTATTACATTATACTTCATGCTGCTTTCAGCAAAATATTTCAAAGAAGTTAAAGCTCTTTCACAAGATTGTATTTCATCAAAAAATATTAATGTATCTTCTTCAAATATAGTAATACCTAATTTTACACTAAGTTCTTTTATAATACGTTCTATTTCTAAGTCTTGTTCAAAAATTTTAGCCATTTCACTATTATCTTCAAAGTTTATATAAGCAACATTTTTATAGTGTTCTTTTCCAAATGTTAAAATAGTATATGTTTTGCCTACTTGTCTAGCTCCATAGATAATTAAAGGCATTTTATTTTTATCATTTTTCCATTCTTGTAATTTTTTCGACATTTTTCGTTCCATTTTATGCACCTCCTATACACTTATTGTAACATAACGCAAAAATAAAGTCAATCAAAATGGATGAAAGCTTTTTTATATATTTATAATGAAAAAATTATAAATACATGCTATAATAACAAAGGAATTAGATTTACAAGAAAATTGTTTGAAAAGGAATATTATAAAATGGAAAAAGATATAAGGTTAAAAGAAAATGAAAGAATTGATGATTTAGAATATAAAGGATTAAAAATGATTCAAAATAAAGAAGGATTTTGTTTTGGAATTGATAGTATATTGCTTTCAGATTTTGCCAAAGGTATAAAAAAAGGGGCAAAGGTACTAGATTTAGGGACAGGTACAGGCATTATTGCCACTTTATTATGTGGAAAAACAGAATTATCTGAAATCATAGGTATAGAAGTTCAAAAAGAAGTAGCGGAAATGGCAAAAAGAAGTATACAATTAAATCATTTAGAAGATAAATTCAGAATCATACAAGATAATATTGTAAATTTAAATAACTATTTTGAAAAAAATACATTTGATGCCATTGTAACAAATCCGCCATATAAAAAGAAAGAAACTGGAATACAAAATGAGGATACAAGAAAATTAATTTCTAGGCATGAAATAGAAGCAAATATAGAAGATTTTATAAAAATTTCTAAAGACATGTTAAAAGATAAAGGAGAATTTTATATTGTTTATAGACCAGAAAGATTGGTGGATTTATTATCTGTTATGAGAAAATATAAAATAGAACCTAAAAGAATTCGATTTGTTTATTCTAATATTCATACTGTGTCAAAACTGGTTTTAGTGCAAGGCGTAAAAAATGCAAGACCATTTTTAAAGTTAGAACCAAATTTATATATTTATGATGAAAATGGAGAATATACAGAAGAGATTTTAGAAATTTATCATAAAAAATAAAGTAAAAAAATTAAAATATGCAATTTCGCATATAAGAACTAATGAAGCGATTATATAAATATTAAATAATATATAAATTACAAAAATCAGAGAAAGGGTAATTTTATGAAAGAAATCAATCAAAAAGAAATAGGAACATTATACATTGTTGCAACACCAATAGGAAATTTAGAAGATATTACATTAAGAGCAATAAAAGTATTAAAAGAGGTAGATTTAATAGCAGCAGAAGATACAAGACATACCTTAAAACTATTAAATCATTTAGAAATATCAAAACCATTAATGAGTTATCATAGACATAATGAAGATGTAAAAACAGATATATTA
>CALXXJ010000013.1 GCA_944392665.1 uncultured Clostridia bacterium
CCTATATATCTATGTCCTAATTCTAAAGCTGCATCATTGGCAATTTCTATTGCCTTTTTCGCTCTACTTGTAAAATTGTATGTCATAATTATCACCTCACCTTTCTTATTGATTGATAACTTGTTTAATCATTTCTGCTCTTTTGATTTCTCTATCTAATCTTTCATATTGTTCTCCAAAATATTTTTGTAAATTACCTGGCCCAATGTATAAATACATTTTTTGTATTTGTAAATCAGATAATTCTTTTAAGATTCCTAAATCTACTCCTAGTTTTACAGTAGATAATAGATTTTCTGCTTCTTCCATGGTAATCTTTTTACAATTTGTTAAAATTCCATAATTTCTATAAATTAAATCTTCAACTTCAATACCTTCATTTGCTAAAAATCTTCTAGCTGCTCTTTCTTGTTTGATAACTTTTTCCACAATAATTTTAATATTTTGTATAATCTCATTTTCTGTAATTCCTAATGTTTTCTTATTAGATATTTCATACATATCTCCCACAATATGACCTGCTTCATCATAAACACCTTTGATATTAATACCAAAGTTATTAATGGCTTCTAACACCTTTTCTGTATTTCTTGTCTTAGCCAAACCTGGTAAATGTAGTTTTACAGAAGCCTTTAAACCTGTTCCGATATTATTAGGACAAGCTGTTAAATAGCCATATTGTTTACTAACACAATAACCAAATATGTCTTCTATTTTTTTATCTATCTCAATTGCTAAATTTAATGTATTTTCTAATTCCAATCCACTACTAAATACTTGTATTTTTAAATGGTCATCTTCTCCTATCATCATACAAATATTTTCTTCATCATTGACTAAAATAGCACCTATATTACCTGATTCAAAAGCAAAATGATAATTAATCAATCCTTTTTCAACTAAACTTAATTTTGTAATATCATCCATATCTTCTAGTTTTAAAAATCTTAGTCCATATCCAATTTGATATACATTATCCTTTATTTTATTCTCCAATTCTTGTAACTCTTTTGAACTCAAATGAAAATTATATCCTTGTATATTTCTTGAAAAACGTATTCTCGTATTAATTGCTATATCTGATTCTTTTCCACTTTGTAAATACCAATTCATGTTATCCCTCTTTTCTATTTGTTATTTTCTTCTAATTTCTTGATTTCATCTCTTAACTTTGCAGCATCTTCATATCGTTCGTCTTTTATTGCTTGTTTCAAATCTTCTTTTAATCCTTCTAAGGTTTCTTCTGGACTCTTTTCTTTTTTGGTTCGCTCATTATGACTTTTTCTTTCCTGTCTTTCTTCTATTTTCTTATCAATACTTTTTCCTAATCTTCCTACATGTTGATTGCTACTTTGAATCCTTCTAATAATAGGATCTAATCTATCTTGAAAAACATCATAACAATTTGCACAACCGACTTTTCCAGTGTGTGCTATATCCTCAAATGTGTATCCACACTGGTCACATTTTAATGTCTTTAATTCATTAAACATTGGCATAAATTCTGTATTTGAAAAATCTTCTATGAAATCTCCGAAAAAACTTGAAAAATTAATTGGCATATCTAATCCAATTTCACCTATTCCTAATTTTTTACTACATTCCTCACATAGATTTAATTCTCTTCTTACTCCATTTATATTTTCTGAATATCTTACATTTGCTTCTCTTTTTTTACAATTATCACATAACATAATAATTCCTCCTTTATTCTATATTTAATAACATATTTTTAAATATCTTTGCTCTTAATTTATCTTTTACATCTTTGGCTAACAGTAATACATTATCACTTGTTGCCACTTTTAAGAGCTTTGCTTCTTCTTTGGTTATTAAATCATAAGTTAGAAAGTCACTAATTAATATATCCACATCATTGGAAGTCATTTCCTCTCCTATATTTTTAATAATGTGCATAAAATAATCTGACTTTGTATTATTTACTTTTTTTATGGTAATATGACCTCCGCCACCTCTTTTACTTTCTACATAATATCCTTGAGATGGTTTAAATCTTGTTGATATAACATAATTGATTTGTGATGGTACACAATTAAAATGTTCTGCTAATTCATTTCTTTGTATTTCTACTAATTGATTATCATCATCAAATAAATCTTTTATAAATTCTTCTATTATATCTGACATTCGCATTGGTCTCATCTCCCTTTTTTGACTTTGACTTTCTTTGACTTACATTATTATTATACTCCCATTTTATATTTTTTCAACTTTATTTTTACTCAATTTGTTCATAATTTTTAGAAAATTTTTTTGATTTTCCACATATTTTATGCTTTTTTTACTTTTTTCTCACTATTTTTCATTTTTTCTTTTATTTTTGTCATCTTCACTTTTAGTCATATTATCCAATTCTTCTGCCCTTTCTTTTTGATTAGGTAAAGAAACCCATGCAAAATAGGATGAAATAAATTCTCCATATTTGGTACTATCTTCTCCAACTTCATATTTTTCTTCTAGCTCACTATTAACTCTATGTTCAAAATCTTCATTACTCTTTTTTTCAAATTCGTTTAACTTTTTATCGTCCATAAAAAATGCACTTCCCTTCTTTATTCTATTTTAGGTATGTGCATTTTTTTCTTTTTTATTCACTTAAATGATATTTTGTTTTGTTATAAAGACAATTCTCACTTCACAAAAACTTTTCTTTACTTTATCAATCTTGCACACAACTACATATTTTGAGCTAATAATCTTTTCTCTAAATAGTTTTGTGCTGTTTCAATTTTATATAGTCTTGCTTCATATGATTCATGTGCAATTTTATTATTTAAAATTTCCTCATCTAATTTATCTTCTATCTTTTTAAATCTTTTGTCTAAATATTTTATCAAATTGTGAAACTCTTTTTCAATTTCTTTACTTTGCTTACTAATCGCTTCTTCAATTTTCTTATCCATCATTTTTATTAGACGTTCCTCTTGTGCTGATAACTTTTGGTCAAATCTTTCTTCTAATGATGATAGCTTTTGATCAAATTTTTCTTCTTGTTCTAATAATTTTTGGTCAAACCTTTCTTCTAATGCTGATAATTTTTTGTCAAATTTTTCTTCTAATGCTGATAACTTTTGGTCAAATTTTTCTTCTAAACTATCTACTTTTGTTTCTAAAACATCTACTTTCTTTTCTAGTGTATCTACTTTCATTTTTATTTCTCTTATTTCTTGTAAAATAAGTTCTAGAGTTTCCTGCATATTCCTCACCTCCTCGAATAAAATTATTTTAAATTGAAATTTTAAGATATAAAAAATTAGAATTAAAAATTTTAATTGAATAAAAATGATGAACTGATTATATTACCTTTTATATAAAAAGTCAATCATATTTTCCATTTTTATACCATATTTTCATAACACATTCTAATTCCATATTTGTCAAGATAAAGGAGGATTTCATGCTTTTAAAAAATAACTTTATTGTATTAAAATTAAAAGGAAATTTTATTTCCCTTCTATTTTTACTATTTACTATTTCTATTTTAATATTTTCAAATTCCAATTTAGCTGCTATCAAATCAGGAATTAATCTTTGGGCTACTTCTGTTGTTCCTTCTTTATTTCCTTTTTTTGTAGCAACAGAACTTTTGATGCATACCAATATTGTTTATCATATTGGTAACATTTTAAATCAATTTATGAAACCTTTATTTAATATACGAGGTGAAGGCGCCTTTGCTTTTATTATGGGGATTATTAGTGGTTACCCAATCGGTGCCAAAATTGCTACTAATTTTAGAAAGGATAATATTTGCACCAAAGAAGAATGTGAAAGACTTTTAAGTTTTACTAATAACTCTGGTCCTTTATTTATTATTGGTTCTGTTGGTATTTTACTATATCGAAATACCATGATTGGAATTTTACTATTTGTTACCCATTTACTTGCCTCTTTATCTGTTGGCATCCTCTTTCGTTTTTGGAAGAAAACAAAACATTCTGATTCATATCCTTCCTCTTCTAAAGCATATACAAACAAAAAAACACAGGCCTCATTTTCTAACTTAGGTGAAATCTTATCAGAAAGTATTGTAAGTAGTATAAAATCTATCTTGGTTATTGGCGGATTTGTTGTCATCTTTTCTTCTATTATTTCTATCTTAAAATCAAGTGGTATTACACATATGATAGAAATCATTGCAACACCATTTTTCAATTTTACACATATTTCTCCTTCTTTTATTGAACCACTATTTACAGGATTTTTTGAAATTACAAATGGAATCAGTAGCATTTCTAGTATTGCTTGTAAAAAACTTTCTATCAATATATTGATTACTGCCTTTTTACTTGGTTTTGGAGGTATCTCTGTTTTATTACAAGTGCTTAGTATCACTTCAAAAAGTGATTTATCTATTAAACCATATATCTATGGAAAACTATTGCATGGAATCATAGCAGTTCTATATACTTTTATATTTATGAATCTATTTCCTTTTTTCAATTTCGATTTATAGGCATATATTGTATTTATTTTAATATATTTTAGTAAAGATATTTATGCAAATTAAAAAATATATATTTTGGGAGGTTTTTCTATGGAAAAAGATTTTAATTATTATCAACAACCTTTTATGGATTTTAATATGGGAAATCCCAACTTTGATATGAATGACTTATACAAAGATCCTATGTTTAATCCTATCATGCAATATGAACAAGCTTTTAGCTATTATCGATATTTGTGTATGCAAATGGATTACAAGATAAAATGTAAAGAATATGAAAAGCTGTGTGCTTCTTCTCCTAATTCTGAAAAACGAGATAACAAAAATACATAGCAACAAAATAGCAATACAATCTTTATTGATTATATTGCTATTTTTATTCTCATAGATAACAAGGTTCTCATTGTATAAAAAATCATTATGCAAAAAAGAAATATGCTAATACAATAATTCCTAATATGATTCGATAATATCCAAATACTTTGAAATCATGTTTTTTGATATAATTCATTAAGAATTTGATAACAAACATAGACACTACAAAAGAAATTACCATACCAACTAATAAAATAATAATTTCAGCACTTGTAAATGCTAATCCAAATTTTACTAATTTTAATAAACTAGCACCTAACATAGTTGGAATTGCTAAATAAAATGTAAATTCTGCTGCATTTGGTCTTGATAATCCAATTAATAATCCACCAATAATGGTTGCTCCAGAACGTGAAGTTCCTGGAAAAATAGCTGCTAATAATTGAAATACACCAATAATTAAAGCATCCTTATAGGTAATTTCAGAATTTTTGTCCTTTGTACCTTTTCTATTTTTATTCCAATTTTCAATTACAATAAATGCAATACCAAATACTATTAATGCAATCGCTATACAAGTTGGATTATAAAATAAAGCTTCAAAGGTTTCATCAAATAATAATCCAATAATAGCTGCTGGCACACAACCTACTAAAATTTTTCCCCATAAATTCATAATATTTTTATCAAAATAAGATAAGATTCCTGTTGTTTTAATTGCATTTTTCTTGTTTTTCGTAATTGGCCAAATTTTCTTAAAGTATAATAATACAACTGCTAGAATTGCTCCTAATTGAATAACAACTTGAAACATTGACCAAAATTCTGGTGAAACATTTTCAAATTTTAGAAATTGTTCTACTAATATCAAATGTCCTGTGCTACTAATTGGTAACCATTCTGTGATTCCTTCTACAATTCCAAATATGATGGATTTTATAATATCTAAAAACATATTTTTTCTCTCCTTGTGATTTACTGTTTATCTTTATTTTATTTTTTCTCATACATATTCTTTTATAATATCTCTCATATATTTTGCTGACGTCATTGGTGCTGATTTTCCGTGGTAATCCTAATGCTTCTATAAAATTTAATTTTTCTTGTTCTACCATTTTTCTATCAATTCCATAAGGCTTTGAAGCCAAGTCAATTACTAAAGTTTCCTTTTTAAATCCCTTTAATTCCTCTTTAAATATTACTTTAGGAATTGTGTTTATGATTATATCATACTGTTTAAATTTTGTAAAATTTTTTTGTAAATTTTCCATTCTTATCGTTTCATATCCATATGCTACTGCCCATGCCTTTTCTACCTCATTCGTTATCATACAGGTTACTTTCACACACAAGCTCTTTAACTTATATGCTAAAACCTTTCCTACTCTTCCAAATCCTATAATCAAGCAATTGCTATTTTGTAATATTTTTTTCGTATTTTTTAAGATTATCTCTATCGTAGCTTCTGCTGTTGGAATCGCATTTAATATAGCAAATTCTTCTTTTTGCATAAAATCAATTACTTGATTGTTTTTTCTATGTAACTCTTCCTTTAACTCCTTATGTATGTTTCCAACAAATATGGTTTTATTTTCCAGATAATAGAATATCTCTCTGATTGCAATATCTTTATTGGAAAATGGCATATTTACATACTGATTATTTTTGGAAAATGGAATGGGTAAAACGATATTATCAGAATTTTTAATCATTTCATCATATTTTTCACATTCTTTAAAATTTTCTAATTTATCAAAACCATATAATTTGACTTCATATTTTTCTCTAGATAATATTTTAGCTAAGAAAAAGCTTCTTAAATCTCCACCTATAATACAAAAATTTATACTCATAAAATCCTCCTTCTTATACATTATAGTCTGGTTAGAAGATTTTATGAGTATTACACATGATTTTTATTAGGCTTCTTATATTCGTGAAGTATTGCGTAGCAGTCTTCACATCTGTGCGTTGAAATCTTTGATTTCGTTAACGCACGCCTTCTTTATTTTTGTCTTTCCTCTGATTGTCTTTCTATATTTTCTACCTTACTATTTCTACCATTTTTTTCTTTTGCATTATTCTTTAATAAATTAATGTCATTATAACCTAAGTGTCTTGTGATATCTACCATTTCTTCTAAATGTTCTTTTGCTTTTATTTCTTTTTCTGTTAATTTTGTTTCTTTTTCTTCTTGATCCTCTAAATTAAATGGAATAGATATCCTTGCCATGATAGGTATAAATAATGGTTCTTTTTTTACTTTTTCCACTATTTTTTTGGAAGCAATATCAATAGCTGTATTAACATAGTTGATAGCAGTCTCCTTATCCCCTTTCATTAAGCATATCTTTGATAATTCATAATAAGCATCTGCTGATAATTCGTCTTCTTCAATTGTTTCCAAAAATCTCTTTTCTGCTTCTTCTAACTCTTTATAAATTAATGCAATTTCTGCTAGAGAATATTTTGCATTATATAGCAAAGAGTTGATTTGGGCTGCTTTTTCATAACAAATTTTAGCATTTTGAAAATCATTTAACATTGTATAAGCAATCCCCAGATTATAGTTTATTTCATAGCTTACAGGATTATATTTTAAAGCATCTTGATAAACATTTACTGCTTCTTTATACATTTCTTTGGAAATTAATATATCTCCTAATAATTCTGTTGCTTTATACATATCTGGCTTTTTATTTAATAAGTTAAATAACATTTCCGTTGCTTCATCTTTTTTATCTAAATTATTTAATAATTCAGCTACTTTATAATAAGACTCATAATCTTTTTTATTAATATCAATTGCTTGGACATATTCATCAATGGATTTTCGCATTCCACCTTCTTTTTCATATACTTCTGCAAGCATCTTATGTCCTTTATAACTATCTGGTACTTTTGAAACTAAACTTAGTAATGCCTCTTTTGCTTTTTTATCATTTCCAGCTGCCAAATATATCCTTGCTCTTGCTATATTCATGATTTCAATTAATGTCATACCTCTCATTTCTAATATAATAACAATTCCTGGTATAACAATCGAAAGCACATATTTTAATATATTTAAAAGCATATTCAATTCTATGAAAAGTGCAAATCCTAAAAAGTTTAATGCAATTCCAATCGCTTCTAATATTAAAATGACAATATAACTTGTATCATTGTTTTTTATCATTTTAAAGAACATGTATACAAAAATTGCAAGTGAAACCACTGTAAATATAAATTGTTCTATTATCATTTTACATCTCCTTCTTTTTTCTATTTATTCAAAATTCTTAATCGCATTTCTTGCCATTTCATCACATCTGTTATTAAATTCATTATCACTATGTCCTTTTACCTTTATAAATTTCACCTTATGTGTTTTGGTCAAAGCATATAATTCTTGCCAAATTTCTTTATTTTTTACTGGATCTTTTCCTGATGTTTTCCAATTATTCTTTATCCAATTATATATCCATCCTTGATTAAAGGCATTTACAACATAGGCACTATCACTATATATCTCTACTTCACAAGGGAACTTCAATAATTTTAGACCTTCAATAACTGCTGTTAATTCCATTATATTGTTTGTTGTATTTTTTTCTCCTCCTGATATTTCTTTTGTATTTTCTTTATACATTAAAATAGAACCCCATCCCCCAGGTCCTGGATTTCCTGAACATGCACCATCTGTATATATAATAACCTTTTCCATAAAAAAACCTTTCCTCATTGTTTTTTACATTTTTTTATGATAACATTATATCAGTAAATTACAAATTATACAATATTTTTAAGAAAGGAAGTTTGGAAAATGAGTAAAGTTATCGGAATTATCGCAGAATACAATCCATTTCATAATGGCCATTTATATCATTTACAAAAATCATTGCAAATGACTCACTCTTCTTATTCTGTTGCTGTTGTTAGCGGTAACTTTACACAAAGAGGTTCTACTTCTTTAGTAGATAAATGGGCAAAAGCAGAAATTGCTATCAAAAATGGTATTGATTTAGTTCTTGAACTTCCTTTATTATATTCGATTTCTAGCGCTGAAAATTTTGCAGAAGGTGCTATTAAAATTTTAGATTCTTTAAAAGTTGTTGACTATCTTTCTTTTGGTTCTGAATCAGGCGATATATCCACATTAAATATGATAGCTGATATTTTATATAAAGAGCCAAAAGCATATAAAAATATATTATCTCACGAACTGAGTAAAGGTTTATCCTTCCCTAAAGCCAGGGAAAATGCTTTACTTATGTATTTAAATGATATTAGAAGATTTTCAAATGTACTTTCTTCTCCTAATAATATTTTAGGAATTGAATATTTAAAAGCTTTAAAGAAATTGAAAACTCCTATTACTCCTATAACAATAGAGCGATATAATGCGGGATATCATGATACATCCTATAATGGAAATGTGGCAAGTGCCACAGCCATACGAAATATTGTTAAAAATAATGGTTGGAATATTTTAAGAAAAGTCGTTCCAGAAAATACATTTTCTACTCTTTTAGAAAATATAAAAGTCGGACATGTTGTTCCTGATTTATCTGTCTTCGAAAAACAAATTATTTATAATTTACGAAAAATGTCTATTCAAGAAATTGCAGAACTTCCAGATGTTAGTGAAGGATTGGAAAATGCAATTAAAAATGCTGCTAATTCTTGTAATAGTGTAGTGGAATTTTTAAATATTATAAAATCAAAAAGATATACCAATACAAGAATTCAAAGGATTTTATTATATGCATTATTAGGAATCACAAAAAAGGATATGGCTTTATCTAAAAAAGCAATACCTTATGTTAGAGTTTTAGGTTTTAACAATAAAGGCAAATACTTAATTTCAGAAATAGCGAAAGCCAATCCAAAATTAGAGATTATTACTTCTGTAAAAAAATATATGGATACCAGTAATAACAAGAATTCTAAATATCTGTTAGAAAAAGATATTTGGGCTACAAATGTCTACACCCTTGGCTATGAATATGATTCTTGGAATAATTTAGATTATACTCATAAATTGATAACATTATAAAAAAGGGAATTTGGGGACGGACTCATTTTTCCCTTTTTAAAATTAAGAAATCAAAAAAATATAGAATATAAAGTCATTACACGATTTTGTATAAGCTAAATTTTCACAGAAATTCTAAAAGAAAAAAATGCGCCTCTTTCACTCAGGCTCAATTAAGTAATATATTAATTTCGCATAATATGTCGAATGTGATTGGAGTGCTTGTAGCCTTTCTAAATAAAAAATAAATGAGGAAGCGCGATACAGCGAGAGGCTCGTTTATTTTTTATCTAGAAAGGCTAAAGTACGTATTGAGCCGAGACATTTATAAGAAATTAATATATTACTTAATTGCCCGTGAACATCCCTCATTTTTTTCTTTAAGAATTTCTAGTTTCAAATTTAGATACGCAAAATCGTTTCATTTTTTTATATTCTATATTTTTTATTTTGCTTAGATTCAAAAAAAGGGGAAAATGAGTCCGTCCCCAAATTCCCTTTTTTCTTATTTTGTTATCCATTTTACTAAATTCAAGTTTGCTGGTTCTAATAGCATTTCATGTCTTGGCATTACTCTAAATGTATAACCATAATTTCCACCAGTTGTTAATTCAATTTTTGTTGTAAAATAATATTTTCTATGTTCTTCATCTTCTTCCTGTAATTGCATTGGAATAATACTAACATTTTCCACAACACCATTATCTAATATTTTTCCATAATATGCTTCTACTGTTACATTTTCCACATCAATATTTGGAAGCTGAACTTCACAACCTACTTCAATATTATTTCCAGCATCAATGGTTATATTGTCAAGATTACTATTTTCTTGTGTTATTTTTACATCTTTCCAATTTTCATATAAATCTTTCTTCCATGCATTATATGCTGCTACATTATCTATATTTTCATAATATTTTTTTGTTAAATTACATAATGGAACATATAATTGGTCTGTATAATCTACCAACATTCTTGCTGTACTATATTTTCCTCCTGTTGTTATGATAGAATTTTTCATAATTTCCATCCAACGTTTTGATATACCATTTTTATCCCTATCATAATACATTGGAATAATTTTTTCTTCTAAAGTATGATACATACTTTGACTATCTGCCATATCTTGTGCTTCATAAGAATCATATTCTGCATTTGTTCCAATTGTCCATCCATTACTTTGTGTATAACCTTCTGCCCACCAACCATCTAGTACACTAAAGTTAATAACACCATTAACAGATGCTTTTTGTCCACTAGTTCCAGAAGCTTCCATAGGTCTTCTTGGATTATTTAGCCATACATCTACACCACTTACTAAATATCTTGACATTGCTATATTATAGTTTTCTAGCAAGAATATTTTTCCTTTAAATTGTGGCATCATAGATACTTCATGAATATATTTAATTAAGTCTTGTCCTTCTTTATCTGCTGGATGTGCTTTTCCTGCAAAGATTAATTGTACTGGTTTTCCTGTGTTATTCATAATTTGTGTCATTCTTTCAATATCTTTAAAGATTAATGTTGCTCTTTTATATGTAGCAAATCTTCTAGCAAAACCAATTGTTAAAGCATCTGGATTTAATTTTGATACAATTTCATTAATTTCTTCATAACTATATCCTGATCTTCTTAATCTCTCTGTTGTATTTTCTTTTACAAGATTGATTAATTTTCTTTTTCTTTCTACATGGGCACTCCATAATTTGTCATCTGGAATATTTTTAATTTTCTCCCATACATAATCATGATGCATATTATCTTGCCAATATGGAATTAAATATTTATTATATAATTCTTTTAATTTTGGTGCCAACCATGAGCAAGTATGAATTCCATTTGTTACATATCCAATTGGTGATTCATTTGCAGCAATATTTGGCCATACCTCACTAAATAATTCTCTTGAAACTGCTCCGTGAAGTTTACTAACACCATTTTTCTTTCCTGCAATTTTTAGTGCTAATATTCCCATATTAAATCCTTTATCTAAATCTGGTCCTGGCTTCATTCCTAGTTTCAAGAATTCTTCTCTTGTAATACCTAGTCTTGGCCAGAAATCTTTGAAATATTTTTCAACCAATTCGATTGGGAATATATCATTTCCTGCTGGTACTGGTGTATGTGTTGTAAATACAGTTTTTGAACTTGCAATATCTTTTGCAACTTCAAATGAAACTTGTTTTTCCTTTATAATATTTTTAATAATTTCTAAGTTTAGAAATGCTGAATGTCCTTCATTCATATGATATACTGTTGGTTTTAATCCTAGATATTTTGTAAGAAGACTTACACCTGCCATACCTAAAACAATTTCTTGTCTAATTCTCATTTCTTGGTCTCCACCATATAATCGCAATGTAACATCTCTATCTTCTTCATTGTTTTTAGGAATATCAGAATCTAACAAATATAGTTTTACTCTTCCTACATTAATTTGCCATACTTTTAAATATAATCTTCTCTTTGGAAATTTTACATAGATGGTTAAGTCATCACCTTTATCATCTTTTACAGGATTAATTGGTAAATCATATAAATCAATATTATTATATTCTGTTTCTTGTTGTCCATATCCATTAATTTTTTGATTAAAATATCCATTCTTATATAGCAATCCCACTGCTACAAGTGGCACACCTAAGTCACTTGCAGATTTCAAATGATCTCCTGATAAAATTCCAAGCCCACCTGAATAAATTGGTATTGTTTGATCCAAGCCATACTCAGCTGAAAAATAAGCAATTAAATCCTTTTTATTTCCTGGATATTTATTAGAAAACCATGTATTTTTGCTATTCATATAATCCTCAAAGTTTTCTGCTACTTTATCATATTCTTTTAAAAATGCAATATCTTTTGACACTTTTTCTAGTCTATCTTGTGATACTTGTTTTAAGAATTTTACTGGATTTTTTGAACATTGCTCCCATAAATCCATATCTATTTTTTGGAATAATCTTAAAAATTCTGTATTCCAAGACCACCATAAATTATTTGATATTTCCCCTAATTTTTCTATTCTTTTTGGTAATTGTGGATTTACCGTTATCCTATTAAATACATACATCTATATTTCCTCCTTAGTAATTCTCTTTCTTTTTTTCTCGCTGTTACATTTTTTTTACATATACATTATCTATTAAATATATAAAAATGTCAAACCTTTTTTATAAAATTATTATATTTATTTTCTCTATTGGGTACGAAAAAAAGATACATAAATGTATCTTTTTACATGCTACAAATTAATTATCATCATCATCATCATCGCCATCATCATTATCGTCGTCATCATTGTCATCATTGTCATCATCATTACCGTCGTCATCATTGTTATCATCATATCTGTCGTCATAATCGTCATCATATCTATCGTCATCATCTTGGTTGTTATTTTGATAATTGGTTTGTGGTGTTACTGAAACTGGTCTATCATCATTATCATCATCATTATAATCATCTTCTATTTCTGCATTCTCTTTAACAATCGTTCCATCTTTTGCATGAATATCATATTCATATTCATTATTTCCTGAACGGAATTCAACTTCATATACTAATACCCCATCATCACAATCCAATTCTACCTCTAACTCTGATACAGTTGTTGCAGTAACTCCTGCTTTCGTAAATGCAATCTCTTTCGCCTTTTCTTGCCCTATCAAACCTGTTTCGCTAGCATTTCCTGTAGAAATAACATTATTTAATACTACATTTTTTGAGTTTAACAATACATTTAATTCATTGATTGACAATTTAGATAGTGATTCAAATGTATATACATTACCTTTTGAGTCTTTCATTTCTGCTTTTACTATTCTATTAATTAATTCCGCTTTTCCTTCAGATATATTATATTGTTTTGCTAATTTTTCCATTTCATCATCATCATTATACATTTGTGATAAAATTGAACCTTGTATATTTTGTGCTTTCAATAACTCATCAATGTCTTTTGAAATTTTCTCTTCTAAATTTTTAGCTTTTGTTTCATCATCATTTTTTACAGATACTAATATGGAATTTTGTGCTTCACTAATATATCCATTTTTTAACATTGAACCAATTAATGCATTTACTGCTACATCTAAATCCACATTTTCTAAATCCATATCTTGTAATATTGTTTTTCCTTCATCATTTAGTGCATTTACTTCAACAATTTCCTCTTTTTTATTTGTCTTTATTTCTACACTTGGATTCACATCAAAATCAATAACAGTATCAACTGCAGACATTGTTTTTTGATATTGGTTTACTCCTAATATTCCAAAGGCACAGATAACCACTGTAGCCATGGCTCCAATTAATTTTGGTGTAAAAAATCTTCTTTTTATTGTCTTTTCTTCTACAACTAGTGCTTTTTCTTTTTTATCTTTTTTAAATTTCATAGTTTCCAACCCTTCCCTTTCTTCACACTGGGCAAGGATTTTGTCTAATACATCTGGAACCATGTTAGAAATTGCATTATTCAATTGTTTTTCTATTTTTTTCTTTCTCATATCTCCTCACCCATCCTTTCTCTAATTTTTTTGATTGCTCTACTATATTTTGATAATACAGTAGCAAGTGGTATTTCTAACATCTTTGCGATTTCTCTATGTTTGAAACCTGATACAGCATGTAACATTAATATGTTTCTTTCTTCATCAGAAATATTTTCAAACACAGAAGATAGAAGCATTTTATTTTCTGCTATATCCGTATTGGTATTATCTGCTAAAATTTCTTTTAATTCATCAACATCCTTATGATTTTTATTTTTTCTTAATTTCATTAATGATAAATTTTTAGTTATGGTTAATATCCAAGCTAGTGGGTTTCCTTTTGATTGATATACACTCGCACTTTCATATATTTTAATATATACTTCTTGTAAAACATCTTCTGCTTCATGTGTATTCTTTAAGATAGATAATGAGAAACCATATACTGCTGTTTTTGTGTGTTCATATAAAGCAGATAAAGCCTCCTTATCTCCTTCTCCCACATCTTTTATCAGTTTTTCAATTAAGGATTTTTGATATTCATTATTTTTTGACGTCAATTTTTTTGAATTCATCTTTTCCCCTTTCACTATATAAATGTTTTTAATATATATTTTATTGCATAAAAAATTATTTTTTATTAAATTTTTCCTATTCAACAAAAAAGACAGTCTATCACTGTCTTTTACATTATATATTGTATATGGCTATTTTTCAATATTTCTTTTAAATTTCCTTCCATTTAATTTCTACTTTAAATAAATCTCCATCTATATCAATCTTAAATTTACCACCTTGTAACTCTGTTAAGCTTTCCGCTATGGAAAGACCTAAACCACTTCCTTCTGTATATCTAGATTTATCACCTCTTACAAATCGTTGCATTAATTCTTCTGCACTGATATTTAATTTATCTTTTGATATATTTTTAAATTCTAAATACACTTCTTCTTTTTGTTTTTCTAGTTTGATATATACTCTAGAACCTTCTAATGCATATTTTGAAATATTACTAAATACATTTTCAATGACTCTATATAGATATCTGTTATCTGCTTTTATTAATACATTTTCATTTGGCAAATCCATTTCTATTTTCAGATTTTTCTTGTCTAGCTTATCTTCAAACTCACCAATGGTTTGATTTAATAATTCCTTTAAATTAATCACTTCCATATTTAACTTTACATTTCCTGAAGATACTTTAGAAGCTTCTACTAAATCCTCTATTAATTTTTTTAGTCTTTGTGATTTTTTATCTAAAACTGCAATATATTGTTCTATTTGTGCATTGTTAATCTCTTCTTTTTTCAATAAATCTACATAGTTTATGATAGATGTTAATGGTGTTTTTATATCATGTGATACATTTGTGATTAGTTCTGTTTTCAGCCTTTCAGATTTTAAACTTTGCTCAATAGCATTGGTAAATCCACCTGCAATATCATTAATATATTTTGCCATGATTTTTAATGTACCTTCTAATTCTTCTTCATTTAGTTTTACGTTTGGATTTCCTTCATATATATTTCTTAATGCTTCATTAATTTTTTGTACTTTTTTGTTATATTGAAGTAGTTTGTAATACGTCCATATCCAAAAAGCAATTAATACAAGTAATCCGATTCCACTCCACATAGTACATGCTAATATGATACTAATAGCAACAAATCCCCAATACATAATGGTAATTTTTCGATTTGCATTTTCTTTATCTGTTACTTTTCTAAAAATTTTTTCAATCGTTATTTTTATCCATCTACATATTTTATAGGTTAAAAATGAACGGATAAATTGTTTTGCTTTTAATCTTCTAATTGTTGTACTAACCCATACTGCCAAACACGCATATCCAATTAAATAACATAATAGAAATACAGACATTAAAATTCTTTGTGGAATTTGTGATTCTACACTTGCTATTGCAAAGCTCATCATCATACCAATAACAAACATAATCACAATAGATATAATTTCATAAGAAATTTTATCAATACTATTTAATTGAATCCCTTCTTTTCCTTTTTCATGTCCTGTCGCCCAGATTAAATATACAATCATAATAATGATTGAAATTGCTGATAATGGTATTAAATATGTAGGCAAGTTCTCATGTCCTTTAAACATGTTATATACTGTTTGCTGAACATATAAAGAATTTGAATAATTTAAAGTATTTGGGTCAATATTAGAATATACTTCATATCCTTCAAAATTATCTGTTGAATATGTAGATGAAGTCATATATTTTGTGCTTTCTTGATTAATACTATTAATATTGGTTGTTATGTTTCCATCCTGATAGCTCCAATTCTTTTTTTCTGACTTTAATTTATTAATTTCTTCTGGATAATTATTTGATCGAATATTTGTAAACATATCTCCATTTTCTTTATCAATAATAATATAATTGATATATTGGCTTATTCTGGTATTATTATAATTTATCACTTCATAATACACTGGATATTCGTAACTTTCATCTTCTATTTCATTATAATTGTCATATGGAGTTTCTTCTGTTATTTCTGATGCTATTTCATATGTTTCTGAAGTACTTTCACTTTCAATGTCCATTTGCATTCGATTTTTATCTCTTCTAATATCTCGAACATTATAAATTAATGTTAATAAATATTCTCTTCCAAATTCTTCTGTTTCAATATATTCTTCTGGTCCTTCCATTTCTCCATATTGTGATGTAATAGATACATCTATAATACTAATAGCTAAAATAAAAATCATAATTGGAATGAATATATAACATAAAAATTTTAATAATATCGATTCTTTTGCATTTTGCATGTACTCACCTTCTTCTCTATTTATATCTTCTCTTTATTTATAATTTTAAAAATGCTTTTCTTATTTATTTCTGCCTATGTTTTTATAACCTCATTCTAGTTCTGACGTATTTATTTTTGATAGATTCATATATTATTTTATGTCCTCTACTTTATATCCAATTCCCCATATAACTTTTAAATACTTAGGGTCTTTGGGATTAATTTCTATTTTCTCTCTGATATGTCGAATATGGACAGCGATAATATTTTCCGCTCCATAACTTTCTTCATTCCATACATTTTCATAAATTTGTTCTATTGAAAATACTTTTCCTTTGTTCTCTAATAAAAATTTTAATATGTTATACTCTGTTGCTGTCAATTTTATTTCTTTTCCATCTACCATAACCTTTTTTGTTTCATCATTCATTTCTAAAGTGCCCGTTTTTAATAACTTTTCTTTTTGATTTTCACTCTTTCCATTTGTATAATTTACATGACTAAAATCCACATATCTTCTAATATTAGATTTTACTCTTGCAATTAATTCTAATGGATTAAATGGTTTTGTTACATAATCATCTGCTCCTGTATTTAATCCTGAAATCTTATCATAATCTTCTGATTTTGCAGATAACATAATCACAGGAATGGTTTTATCTTTTCTAATTTCTTGCAATGTTTCAATTCCATCTTTATTTGGCATCATAATATCTAAAATAATTAAATGAATTTCATTTTCTTTTAATTTTTCTAAAGCCTCTTCTCCATCATAAGCTTTTATAATGTTATATCCTTCTTGAGACAAGTAAATTTCAATGGCATTTACGATTTCTTTATCATCATCAACTACTAATATATTATACATAATTTTTCCTCCTTTATCTTCTAGCATATATACTATACCACATTTTTATTAATAATAAATAGAGGATTTATTAATTTTTTATTAAGGATTGCTAGAAAAAGGGATTTGGGGACGGACTCATTTTTCCCTTTTTTTAAATAAAAAAAGGGAAAAATGAGTCCGTCCCCAAAATCCCTTTTTCTCTTATTCATCTTTAAAACTATTAATCCTAAATAATTTAAACAATTCTACAATAATTAATGGTGATATTACTAAACCAATTAATTCTAAGATATTTTCTGTTGGTAATGCTGGTATGCTGAAAATTGTTCTTAATGCTGGTACAGCCAATATAATTCCCATTAATAATGCTGAACCAAGTACTGCCCATATTAGTTTGCTATTATTAAATACTTTTGTTTTAAAGATAGATTTTTTATTATTTCTTACATTAAATACATGAACTAATTCTGAAAAAGCTAATGTAACAAATGCCATGGTTTGACCTACTTCTATTTTTGATTCGTCTAATGTTAATCCATCAATTGGTTCTGTTGTTGTTGCAAGTCCTATCATAAATGCTCCAAGTGTTAATAATCCTATCATTACACCTTGATATACAATTCTCCATGTCATTCCTTTTGTGAATACACCTTTTCCTGGTTTATTTGGTTTTCTATTCATGATATCTGCATTTGCTGGATCAAATGCTAATGCTAATGCTGGTAATGAGTCTGTTACTAAGTTTATCCATAAAATATGGATTGGTAATAAGATTTCTAAGTGAGCAATATCGGTTATTCCAAACCATTGTGCAAATAATGGGGTTAATAGTGTTGCTAAGAATAATACAACAACTTCTCCTATATTACTTGATAATAAGAATTGGATAACTTTTAATATATTGTCATAAATTCTTCTACCTTCTTCTACTGCTGATACAATGGTTGCAAAGTTATCATCTGTTAGGATAACATCTGCTGCTTCTTTTGCAACATCTGTTCCAACAATTCCCATTGCACAACCAATGTCTGATGTTTTTAGTGCAGGACTATCATTTACACCATCACCTGTCATAGCTACGATTTCACCATTTTTTTGCCATGCTTTTACAATTCTAACTTTATGTTCTGGAGATACTCTCGCATATACAGAGTAATGTCTTACATTTTTTTGTAATTCTTCATCAGACATTTTTTCTAAGTCTAAACCTGTGATTGCTTCATCTTCATTTTCTAAGATTCCTAATTTTTTAGCAATTGCTGTTGCTGTAATCTTATGGTCTCCTGTTATCATAACCGTTTTGATTCCTGCTGTTTTACATTTTTCTACTGCTTTTTTTGCTTCTTCTCTTGGTGGATCTATCATTCCAACCATACCAACAAAGATTAAATCACTTTCTATATTTTCCAATTCTGCTTGTGTTGGTTCGTGATCAAATTCTTTGTATGCACATGCTAAAACTCTTAAAGCTTCTTTTGCCATTTCTTCATTTTTTTGTCTAATCGTTACAGCATAATTATCTAAATCATTTTTTATTTCATTATTATATAAATATCCTTTACAAATTCTTAATAATTCATCTACACCACCTTTTGTATAGGCAATATAGTTTTGATTTACTTTATTAACTGTTGTCATTAACTTTCTATCTGAATCAAATGGGACTTCTGAAATACGTGTCATTCTATCATAAACAGATGGGTCAAAATTTAATTTGAATGCCATATCTACCAATGCTGTTTCTGTTGGATCCCCTGTTAATGTTCCATCTTTTGCAATTTTTGTATCATTACATAACATATTTGCATATACCAATGTAGTCATATCTTCTGATACATTTTTGCTATCAATTTCTTCTAAATCTTTGATTTCACCATTTAAGAAAACTTTTTCTACTGTCATTTTGTTTTGTGTCAAGGTTCCTGTTTTATCTGAACATATAACAGTTGCACTTCCTAAAGTCTCAACTGCTGGTAATTTCTTAACAATCGCATTTTTCTTAACCATTTTTTGCACACCAATTGCTAATACAATAGTTGATACTGCTACCAATCCTTCTGGGATTGCTGCTACTGCTAATGATACAGCTGTCATGAACATATGAATTGGTTCTTTTTGTTGGAATAATCCTATAATAAAGATAACAATACAAATGACAATGGCTGTAATTCCTAATGTTTTTCCTAATTTATTTAATTTTTGTTGTAGTGGTGTAATTTGTTCTTCTGTTTCATTAATCATTTCTGCTATTTTTCCAACTTCTGTTGTCATTCCTGTTTCTACAACAATACCTTTTCCTCTACCATAGGTTACTAAACTAGATGAAAATAACATATTGGTTCTATCACCAATTCCTACATCTTCTCCATCAATTTTTTCTGTTGTTTTATCAACTGGTACAGATTCTCCTGTTAATGAAGATTCTTGTGTTTTTAAGTTGACTGCTTCTATAATTCTTAAATCTGCTGGAATATAGTCTCCTGTATCTAATACCACAATATCACCTGGTACTAATTCTTTTGCTGGAACAACAGTTACATTTCCATCTCTTACAACTTTAGAAGCATGGTCTGTTAATTTTTGAAGAGCTTCTAAGGATTTTTCTGCTTTTGATTCTTGTGTGACACCGATCACTGCATTTAAAATAACAACTATTAAGATAATAATCGTATCTGTAATTCCTTCTCCCTCTGCAACACCTACAAATCCTGATACAATAGCTGCGATAATTAAAATGATAATAGAAAAATCTTTAAATTGGTCTACAAATCTCATAAACAAAGATTTCTTTTTCTTTTCTTTTAATTGATTTAATCCATATTTTTCTCTTCTTTTTGTTACTTCTTCTGCTGTTAAACCTGTTTCTTGATTTGTTTCTAGTTCTTTTTCAACATCCTTTACTTCTTTGTTAAACCAGTTTTTACTTTCCAATTTTTTTCCTCCTTTAATTTTTTCCGCATATTTTCACTTTTATTTTATCCAAGTAGTGAAAATATATCAATATTTTTGTTTTATTTTTATGTAAAAATTTTAATATTTATTAACTTTTATCTTTACATTTTTGTAGCCTCCATTTCCTTTATATTAGGAAATAAAATCTTTAATATTTTTTATATTTTGGAAATGTCATTTTCCAGAATACAAAAAAGACCCTTAAAAAGATTTTATCCTTTTAAAAGTCTTGCTTACTTCTTAAAAAGCTTACTAACCAGATATTGACTATCGCGACTGTTGATTAGTAATTAAAAGCTACTCCCTTTTAATATATGGTGACCCCTACGGGAATCGAACCCATGATTCCACCTTGAGAGGGTGGCGTCTTAACCGCTTGACCAAGGGGCCATAAATTTTACTTAATATTTATATCATTTTTTTTGAAATTCGTCAACTATTATTCATAAATTTTTGTCCAATTGGGGACGTTTCTGTTTGGGACATTTTGAGGGATTTTGGGGACGGACTCATTTTTCCCTTTTTTCAAAGTAAAAAATAAAAAATATAGAATATAAAAAATAAAACGATTTTGCGTATCTAAATTCGAATTTAGATATTATTAAAGAAAAAAGTGAGAACTGCTCATTTTGCTTATGATTTATAGCTACAATGAGAGAATCGCACTTTTTTCTTTTAGAATTTCTATGAAAATTTAGCTTATACAAAGTTGTGAAATTATTCATACCATTCTAATTCCCAATCATCTAAAATAACCGTATCACCTTCGCAAACGCCCATTTCTTTTAGTTTGTCTTCAATTCCCATATTCTTTAAACATTTTTGTAAGTAATACATAGATTCATTATCTTCGATATTTACTCTTCCCATTAATCTTTGAACTGCTCTTCCTGATACAATAAATACTCCATCTTCTATCTTAATCGTCCAATCATCTTCTTTTTCTTCTAATGTATATACTTTCTTATCTTCTACTTCTACCAATTCTTCTTTTGGTAATGTCTTCAACACTTCTGCTACATGGTCGATTAATTCTTGTACGCCTTGTTTTGTAGCTGCTGATATTTTATATAATTCTAATCCTTCTTTTTTAGCTAAATCTTCTATCTCTTTTATAAACTCTTCATTTTGCACATCAATTTTATTTGCTACGATAATTTGTTTTCTGGTACTTAATTTTTCACTATAATTTTTTAATTCTTTATTAATGGTATAAAAATCCTCTACTGGATTTCTTCCTTCTTGTCCTGATACATCTAAAAAGTGTAATAATAGTCTTGTTCTTTCCACATGTCTTAAAAATTGTAATCCTAATCCTACACCTTCGCTTGCTCCTTCAATGATTCCTGGAATATCTGCAATAACAAATCCGTCACCATTTTTAGTTTTGACAACACCTAGGTTGGGTTGTAATGTAGTAAAATGATAATTGGCAATTTTAGGTTTTGCATCAGTAACGATTGATAAAAAAGTAGATTTTCCAACATTAGGAAATCCTAGCAATCCCACATCTGCCAATAATTTCAACTCTAATATAACCTCTTTTTCTTCTCCTTTATCTCCATCTTCTGAAAATCTAGGAGCTTGTCTTGTAGAAGTTGCAAAATGAGAGTTTCCTCTTCCTCCTCTTCCACCTTTTAAAACCAATTCTGTTTGTTCTGGTGTAGATAAATCAGCTACCACTTTTCCTGTTTCTACATCTTTTACGACTGTACCAATAGGAACTTTGATATATAAGTCTTTTCCATATTTTCCATTACAATGACTTCCACTACCATTTTCACCATTTCCAGCTTTGAATTTTTTATTATATCGAAAATCAATTAATGTATTTTTATCTTTATCAACTTGAAAATAAATGTCTCCACCTTTTCCTCCGTCTCCACCATCAGGTCCACCTGCTGCTACATATTTTTCACGTCTAAAAGATACTGCTCCATTTCCGCCATCTCCTGATTTTATAATTATTTTTGTATAATCTGTAAACATGTTATTCTCCTTTTCTAATACAAATCATTTTCTTTTCCATCAATCCCATCTTGTGGTCTAAATGCTGGTAACATGATTAACAACAATTTCATTTTACCTGCAAAAACAAATTCTGTATTCTTAGGAATTTCTATTAAATCATCTTTTTTTACTTCAAATGTTTCTTCCCCTATTTTAAATTTTCCTTTTCCTTCCACTACATAATATATTTTATTACTATGTATATTTGTGTGATATTTATCATGACCTTTAAAACAATCTTCTATAGTAATACTAATATCTTCTGTATTTAATATATAATTATACCCATGTAATCCATTCTGTAAAAAAGATGGTTCTTGTTGCAATTTTTTTATATATTGCATAATTTTCTCCTCCTAATTTTTAAAAAAACGAACTCTTTTGTTAAATACATATCAACATTATTCAAAATAATCTAATTTCATTGCTTCTTTTACTTTTTTCATTGTATTTTGTGCTGTTTTTCTTGCTTTTTGCGTTCCTTCTTTTAAGATTTTATCTACTAATTCTGGATGTTCTTCATAATATTTTCTTTTTTCTCTAATTGGTTTCAAGTATTCACTAATATTTTGTGCTAATTGTTTTTTACAAGCAACACATCCTCTTTTTCCTGCTCTACATTCTGCACATACCGTATCTGTTTCTTCTTTTGTAGAAAATAGTTTATGATAATATGCTACCATACATATATCAGGATTTCCTAAATCATCTTTTTTTATTCTATTTGGATCTGTAACAGCACTCATAACTTTTTTTGTTATTTCCTCTTCTGAATCTGACAAATAGATAGCATTTCCAAGAGATTTTCCCATTTTTTCATTACCATCTAACCCTTTGATTCTTTTTCCTTCTGATAATACAATTTTAGGTTCCACTAACACTTCTCCATAAATACTATTAAATTTTCTAACAATTTCTCTACATTGTTCAATTAATGGTTCTTGGTCTTCTCCTGTTGGAACTAATTCTCCTTCAAAAGTTGTAATATCAGCTGCTTGACTTACTGGATATCCTAAAAATCCATATGTTACACTTTCCCCAAATAGTTCTTTCTTTTGCGCAATTTCTGTTTTTACTGTTGGATTTCTTTGAAGTCTTGCAATCGTTACCAAGTTTGAATAATATACTGTTAATTCTGCTGTTTCTGGTATCATAGATTGAATATATATCGTTGTTTTTTCTGGAGCTATTCCACATGATAAATAATCCATTGCTAATTCTCTTACATTTTTTCTTACTTTTTCTGGATTATTAAAGTTATCAGTTAATGCTTGCACATCTGCAATTAATATATAAATATCATACTCTCCACTATTTTGCATTTCTACTCTCTTTTTTAATGAACCAAAATAATGTCCTATATGTAATTTTCCTGTTGGTCTATCTCCTGTTAATACTCTTTTTTTCATAAATCCATTCATTCCTTTCTTTCTTCAAAATACAATCTCTTTTGTAAAAATTTCATCTTTTCCTCTCGTTTTCAATATCAATATTATACTAGATTATATGCGATTTTTCAAGTAATTTCCATTTATATAGGAAAATCTATGTAGAATTTAAAATAAATAAAAGGCATTTCTTTTATATAATAACTTTTATTTTCTCTGTAAAAAAAATAAGGGGTGGCATAATGCCACCTCCTACGGAGTTCTGATAAAAAGTATCACTTCTTTTCCACACTTTATTGTGTAGGCTATCCTCACATCATAAAGCATGGATGTATCTTGAACTGTTTCTTTTATTGTTTTTTTTCTGTTGCAAAGCGATTCTTTACAGAATTCAACCATTTCCCTCTTTATTTTCTTCTTAAAATCAGAAGAAAATTTTAAGGTAATAGTTCTTTTCTTAAAAGAAAAGCTATCATATTTTTTTAGTTTCCGTACCTCATTCTGAGGTACCTTCGAGTACTTCCCCTCGAAGAAATAGTAATCGGTAAAAAAAATTTTTTTCATATTAAAACTCCTTTCTACACTCTTTATCACCTTATATTATACCATATTTGACACCAGTAGTAAAATCAAACATAGACATCAAAATTTGAAATTTTACGCATATTTTTTCAGATTTTCCTATATCATAAGAACCTAACCTAACATAGTAATCAAAGATTGCAATCAAGCACCCATAACCTTGTTATCTTCGACAGCAAAAAGTCACCTATTCTCTAGGTGGCTATATCATTTCAGCTATTACATCATAATCACTAACATCTGTTACTTTACAGTTAATAAAGTGATTTACAATTTCTTCTGGCTTTTTATTTGATTTATTCTTTATATACACAATTCCATCCATTTCTGGTACATCTTGCATAGTTCTTCCAATATAATATTTTCCGTCAAAAGACATATCTTCAATTAGTACTTCATATGTTTTACCAATTTTTTTGCTTTGAATTTCTTTGGAAATTTCTTGTTGTATTTGCATAATTTGATTATATCTTGCTTTCTTTGTATTTCCATGAATTTGATTTGGTAATTTTTCTGCTGGTGTTCCATCTTCTTTCGAATACATAAACGCACCTAATTTATCAAACTTTGCAACTTCTACAAATTCTTTTAGTTCTTCAAAATCTTCTTTTGTTTCTCCTGGAAATCCTACAATTAAACTTGTTCTTAAAACAACATCTGGTATGTTTTTACGAATCGTTTTTAATAAATTTTCTATTTGTTCTTTGCTAGTTCTTCGATTCATTCTTTTTAATACTGTATTTGAAATATGTTGAATTGGTATATCAAAATAGTTGGCAATTTTATCATTGTTTGCAACAACATGAATCAATTCTTTTGTAATGCCTTCTGGATATGCGTACAAGAAACGAATCCATTGTATTCCATCTATTTTACTTAATTTTTCCAATAGTTCTGCTAATTTAGATTCTCCATATATGTCTATTCCATATTTTGTTGTATCTTGAGCTATGACAATTAACTCTTTAATACCTTTTGGGGCTAACATATTTGCCTCTTCTAAAATATCCTCCATTTTTCTACTAGCAAAAGGTCCTCGAATATATGGTATTGCACAATATGTGCATTTATTACTGCATCCTTCTCATATTTTTATATAGGCATAGTTATTACCTGTTGTTATGGTTCTATTTAAAAATTCTTGTTGTGTTAGCATTGGCATTTGTGGTATTTCTGTTATTTTTTTACTTGTCTTTTTCTTTTCTTTTTCAACTATACCTCTTTTTAGTAAATCTTCAATCTTGTCCCACAATTTGTCGTAATCTTCGATTTTTATAAACAAGTCTACTTCTGGTAAAGCTTTTACTAACTCTTCATAATATCTTTGAACCAAACACCCCATAACAATTAAATATTGACATCTTTGTTTTTTATATTCTGCCATTTCCAATATGGTATTAATTGCTTCTTCTTTTGCAGATTCTATAAATCCACAAGTATTAATGACTAAAATATCTGCTTTTTCTTCTTCATTGACAACTTGAAATCGATTATCTTTAAATATGCCTATTAAACATTCTGTATCAATTAAATTTTTACTACATCCTAGTGATACAAATCCTACATTCATTTTTTATTCTATCCTCTTTCTTTTTTACAATTTTCTAGTTAATTGCATCTTACTATTTATAATGGTCTGTCCCTTTCGTTCAATCATAGAAAAATCAAAATTTTTCTATGACATCAAGCATTGTAAACAATTTTACTTACGTAAAATTAGCACGCGAACAAAAACGCGACATATAACTAAACTAAAAAAGTAAATTATCAATCATGTCGCTTTTGTTCTTCAATTGAACGATTTGGCACGTCCCCAACGTTCAATTTTTATGACTACATATATGTTTTCTGGTCATTTCCATTAAATCTAATTTTGTAAAACCCTCTATTTGTGTTTTGCTTCTGTCTTTTCTTAATTCTTCTCTCAATAAATTTTCTATTGCTTTTCTATCTTCCTCTTCTTCCATATCTATATAGTCAATAATAATAATTCCTCCTATATCTTTAAGCCTTAATTGTTTTGCGATTTCAACAGTTGCTTCTTTATTAACTTTAAAAACAGTATCTTCCATTGTTTTATTTCCTGTATATTTTCCAGTATTTACGTCAATGGCAGTTAGTGCTTCTGTTTTATCAATTGTGATAAATCCTCCACATTTTAACCATATTTTCCTATTATTAATTTTATTGATTTGTTGTTCTAAATCATATATACCAAAAATGGATTCTTCACTCTTTACTGCTATTTGCAAGTTCTTATATTCTTGATTTTCATTTTTTATTCTATTAATTTCATTATAATCTATACTATTATTTACAATCACTTGTGATATTTCTTTATTAGCCAAATCCATTAACATTTTCTCAACAATATCTTCACTTTTATATAATTGCCTTGGTGCTTTTTGATTTTCATCTTGGCTATCTTTAACAATTTTTGTCCATTTATTTTCTACATATTTTATGTCTTCAATAAGTTCCTTTTCTTTTCCTTCTGCTGATGTTCTAATAACTGCTCCATTTCCTTTTGAAATATTCTCCCTTACTAATTTTATTAATCTTTCTTGTTCTTCTTTATTTTCTATTTTTTGTGAAACTGTAATGATATCTGTATTTGGCATAAGGACTATATATTTCCCTGGCAAATTAATATGTGTTGATATTCTAGCACCTTTTTCCTCATTACTGTCTTTTTTTATTTGCACTAATAATTTTTGATTTGGTTTTAAAACTGTACTGATATCTTGATTAATATTTGTTTTTTCCTTTTTTTCATCTTTCTTTTCTAAAATATCTTTTAAATGAATTAAACTGTTTTTCTCTATACCTATATCTACAAAAGCTGCTTGCATTCCTTTTACAATGTCTTTTACCACACCTATATAAATATTTCCTTCATTTTTATTATCATCTTCCGCTTCTTCATAATATTCTATTATTTTTCCATCTTCTACTAGTACTATTTGTCTTTGTTTTTCTATTCTTTTTATTATTAATTCTAACATCTTGCTTTCCCTCTCTTGCTAATTAAATTTATTCATTGCTGAATCTACACCATTTTTTATAATTTCTATTACCGCATCTTTTGCATAATCTGTTCCAACATTTAATTTTTCTTTATCTTCTTTAGACAAAATCTTTCCTATTACATATTGAATTCTATCATTTTTATATTCTGGCGTTCCAATTCCCACTCTAATTCTGGTAAATTCCTCTGAATTTAAATTTTGTATAACAGATTTCATTCCATTATGAGAACCTGGTCCTCCTTTTTTTCTTATCTTTATTTTACCTGGTTCTACATCCATGTCATCATAGATAACAATTACATTCTTTAAATCAATTTTATAAAACTGAATGGCTTCTATCACACTTTCTCCACTTAAATTCATATAAGTCTGTGGTTTTAAAAGAATAACTTTTTCTTTTTCAATCATTCCATTCCCATAGATTCCTTTAAATTTATTTTTATTCATCTCAATTGCATATTGTTTTGCTAATTTATTTATTGTATCAAATCCCATATTATGCCTTGTATTTGCATATTCATTTTCAGGATTTCCTAAACCTACTATTAAAAACATTTTCTTTCCTCTTTTCAAACAGTAATCTATACTATTTTACATTGTTTTTGCTAGTTTTTCAAGGTTTTATGAATAAAAAAAAGATACAATTACTTGTATCTTTTTTTGTTTTTTATTTTATTTATTATTCTGCTGATTCCTCTGTTTCTGGAGCTTCATAAGCCTCTAATATAGCTTTTTGAATTTTCTCTCTAGTTTCAGCATTGATTGGATGAGCTATATCTTTGAATTCTCCGTTTGGAGTTTTTCTACTTGGCATAGCTATAAATAATCCATTTTGACTTTCGATAACTTTGATATCATGAATAACGAATTCGTTATCGAATGTTACAGAAGCAACAGCTTTCATTCTGTTCTCTGAATTTACTTTTCTTAAACGTACATCTGTGATTTGCATTTTGTAGTGCACCTACCTTCCTTAAGTTTTAAAAAATTTTCGTACATATTTTACTCTTATGTACAATTATATTATTCTCCATAAAAAATTTTTTTCCTTCTTTTTTTTACAATTTTTTTATAAATTTGTATAGTAACATTTTTTCATAATTTCTAATATATTGAAATATATGTATTTTCTTCTTTCATATTAAAATTTCTAAACCAGCAAAATAGACTTATTTATCTTATAAATTTCTCTAAAACTATTGAATTTTTCATCATATAATTATATAATTTCTTTTGAAATTTTAAGCGAATCAAATATTACAAAGGAGTGTCTTTTAATGCCTAATATAGATAATTTAAAAAAATATAAAAATATACATATGATTGGAATTGGTGGTGTCAGCATGAGTGGAATTGCTGAAATTCTTCATAACTGGGGATTTCATATTACTGGTTCTGATTTAGCAGATTCTGAATCTATTGAAACCTTAAAAGAAAGAGGAATCAAAGTTACTATTGGACATAATATAGAAGATGTTAAAAAAGCTGATGTTGTTGTGTATTCTGCTGCTATCAAACCAGAAGATCCTGAAATGGTAGAGGCCAAAAATCAAAATATTCCAACGATTGAAAGAGCTGATTTTTTAGGAGAAATCACAAGATGTTTTAAAGATACCATATGTATTTCTGGAACTCATGGAAAAACTACCACAACTTCTATGGTCTCTCTTTGCTTTATGAAAGCTTTAACAGACCCTAGTATACAAGTAGGTGCTTATTTAAAGCAATTGGATGGAAACTACAGAGTAGGAAATAGTGAACATTTTATCATAGAAGCTTGTGAATATGTAGAAAGTTTTTTAAAGTTTAGCCCTAAAGCTGAAATTATTTTAAATATTGATAATGACCATTTAGACTATTTTAAAAATCTAGACAATATAAAAAAAGCATTTGTGAAATATGTAAAATTATTACCTAATGATGGTATTTTAGTTCTAAATGGAGATGATACTAATTGTTTAGAATTAGCTAAAGAAACAAAAGCGACAATTATTACCTATGGCGTTTCTAATAAAGATGCTAATGTGTATGGTACTAATATAGAATTTAATGATGATGGTTTTGCTAAATTTGATGTTTATTATCATAAGAAATTTTTAGATACTTTTCAATTATCTGTTCCTGGTAAACACAATGTGTCAAATGCTCTTGCTTGTATTTCTATCTGTATGAAATATGACATATCATTAGATATAATAAAATCTGCACTACTAGAATTTACTGGTGCCCATAGAAGATTTGAATACAAGGGAAAAATTAATGAAGGCGCAAGAGTTTACGATGATTATGGACATCACCCAACAGAAATTATTGCTACTGCAAAATCTTTAATGAATAAGAAATATCATGAATCTTGGGTTATTTTTCAACCACATACATATAGTAGAACAAAAAATCTATTAGATGAGTTTGCCGATGCATTAATGAATTTTGACCATGTCATTGTTCTAGACATTTACGCAGCTAGAGAAACAAATACTTATCATATTTCTTCTAAAGATTTAGTAGATAAGCTTCATTCTTTGGGAAAAGAAGCTTTATATATTCCTGATTTTAATGAATGTGCAAGCTATGTAAAAACACATGTTGAAAAAAATGATATTGTTTTAACTTTAGGTGCTGGAACAGTTACCAATATTGGACCAATGTTAATTGACTAAAAAGGGATTTTGGGGACGGCCCCATTTTTCCCTTTTTTAAAATTAAATAAGAAAAAAATATAGAATATAAAAAAATGAAACGATTTTGCGTATCTAAATTTGAAACTAGAAATTCTTAAAGAAAAGAGTGAGTGATATTCATGGGCAATCAAGTGATATGTACTCCAATCACATTCGACATATTATGCGAAATGAATATATCACTTGATTGAGCCTGAATGAAAGAACTCATTTTTTTCTTTTAGAATTTCTGTGAAAATTTAGCTTATACAAAATCGTGTAATGGCTTTATATTCTATATTTTTTAAATTGTTCAACTAAAAAAAGGGAAAAATGAGTCCGTCCCCAAAATCCCTTTTAGTTCACTTCTTTTGATTGTTTTAACATTAAATCTCCAAATATAGCATAACCTTCTGTTGATGAATTCACTAAAACATGTGTAACTGCTCCAATAAATTTTCCATTTTGAATGATTGGTGAACCACTCATTCCTTGAATAATTCCTCCTGTTTTTTCTATTAATTCTTCATCTGTTACTTTTATTTCCATACTTTTGTTATTATAATTATTATCTCTATATATCTTTGTTATTTCAATTTCATATTCTTTGACAGTTTGATTATCTAAACTACATAAAATCGTTGCCTTTCCTAATTCTATTTCTTCTCTCATAGCTACTTCCATTTCTTTACTTGTATCAATATTTAAACTAGATAAATCTTGTATTTTCCCATATATTCCAAACTCTGTATTTTTGGTGATATCACCTATTGTTTCTTGCTCTTCTACAGTTCCTTGAATTTTTCCGGGATTTCCATTTTCTCCTTTTTTTATATTTAACACTTGTGCTGTTACAAATTCTCCTGATGCAATATTTAATAAATCTCCTGTATCTATATCTGTAATGCCATGACCTAAAGCTCCAAAGCTTTGAGTAGATGGTTCATAAAAGGTAACTGTTCCCACTCCTGCTGCACTATCTCTTACCCACAGTCCTAACTTATATTCTTCTTCACTTGTTTTTACAGGTGTTATGCTACATTCTTTTGTTTCTTCATCATGTATATATTCTATTTCTACTTTTTCTCCCTTTGACATATTGACTTTTTCTATCAAATCATCTGTTGAACTAATAAGATTATTATTAATTTTAACAATCATATCTCCTTCTTCTATTCCTGTATTTTCATATGGCTTATATGTTTTACTATCTTCTCCCTCTATTTCAGACATTCCTACAACTAGCACCCCATTTGTATATAATTTCACACCCGCAATGTTTCCAACAGGAATAACGGTTGTTCTTGGTAAAACAGAAACATCTACACTTTTTATAAATAATTTATCAAATAAACTAACAGATAATGTTTCATTTCCTATTTTATTTATGGTTTTCTCGCCTGAATTTGACGAAACTTCTAAAACTTCATCTTCTGAATGTAATGCGATTCCGAAAATTGTTTTTAATGATAGATTCTCTCCTTCAAATATCGTAATTTCATCTGGTATATTAATGATAACCAATACATATACATATATAATCAATAAAAAAATTAATAATATCATTTTTTTGAAAAAATTTTTATACATACATTTCTCCTACTTTCTTCTAATAAATATTATTAACTTTATCATTTTTTCTATTCAATCAAATGAATAAAAAAATAGAAATCTTAAAAAAAGATTTCTATTTTTTTATCTGAATTGATTAGTATGTTCTTCTCCATTTCTAAATACTTTATACATACTATATCGTTCTCTTCCTAATGCTGTATAATATACTTTTGCTAAAGCCCTACCATTTGCTGAACTACTAATACTATCTAGATAATCATATACATTATCATATCCACCATTTATGTTGGTTTGTGCTACAAAGCAAGTATAACATCCCAAATCTCTTCGTGGGAAATAGTAAAGTGTTGTTTCTCTTTGATCACTTCCTAAAGATTTTCTTTCTAAATCAATATTAAATATACCTTTTGTATTTGCAGTAACCGTCAAATCTTTGTGGTTAACTCTATGATATGTACTATTGGTTGTTGCTGGTACTGTAACATCATCCACAATATAGATAGATTCTTCTGTTACCACTTCTTCATTTTTATTATTATTAATAACAGAATATCCATTATAAATTTTTCCACCAATACTTAATCCTTGTAAAAAGCTTATTAAACATACATTATTTAATATTCTATTCCACTCTTCTTCTCCAAGTTTTGGCATTCTAAATTCAAAATTTCCTGTCCCATAATTATTATAGTTTGCTAATGCAACTGATAAATTTGTCTCAATCACATATCGAATAACAGCCAATCTATGATCATTGAAGTTAGAATCTTTTTCTTCTATATTAGAAGTTCCTCCATTATCTGAAAAATCAAATATTTTATAATCTCCTCCTGTAAAATCATATATAACATCTCCATTAATATCTGTTACAGGTGTTAGTGCTGTTCCCTGCGGACTCCTTGCATCAGACGATCTTAAATTTAAAATTCCATAATTACTTAATCTGTTTTTAAATTCTGCTGCCTCTTTATAGTAACGATATGCCATATCATTATTTTCATCTCTAAAATTTTGATTTTCATTTAAATAAGTCATTTTTCCATTATCTAAGTAAAACCATCTTGGCCCTGCAGAATTACTTTCATCTAAATAATATTTTTGACCATTTATTTTTATATATTGATATTTTTTATCTCCAACAAATTCTTCTAATGGCGTCTCTGAAGTAATTTCAATTCCTCTATATGTTACTTGTCCTGAAGAGGCATTATAAGTTACATCATCGATTAAATAGCCAGCATCATTGATTGCTTTTCCGTTTTGATCTGTTCCTTGTATTGTAATATAATTATCTAAAGAATATGTAATGGTTACATCAATTTGACCTCTTACATATCGACAACTATAATATATATATGGTTTTAGTCCTGTTACTTCTTCACCATTTGTATAGGTAGCATTTGCTGGTAATCTGCTAATAGTGTCTGCGTCTAATGTATTTTCAAATGGTGAATAGATATAAAATCCATCATATAAAGTAAATACTAATGCAGGTACATATTCTTGTAAAATTTCACTATTGTATCCCGACATATTAAAGTTTGTTGCTAATGATGTAAAAAAACTATTGGCTGCCGCCTCTATATCTCTAATCTTTGAGTTTAAAAAATCTGATGTACCACTATTTACCGTATTTAATTGAAATGCTTTTATAGCATCATATGTTGTATTGTCTAATTTTGTATCATAAGATAATTGTAAATCTAATGTTTGCAACTGTGCGCCAAGATATGCAGAAAAAACTAATGAAATTGGCAACATAATAATGACAAAAACAACAGCTAAATATTGATATTTCATCATAATTCTATCTTTCCTTTGTACTTTATTTTTTAATAGCCTGTAACTCTTTGTTTACAGGCTATTTTATCATATATTACAATTCTAATTTGCACTTCCATTTGCTGTTACATATCCACCATGTTCTGCAGCAATTGTATATGTATCATTTCCAGCGACTGTATAAAAGAAGTTTTTCAATTGTTGTGATAAAGTTGTATTGGTATTCCTTACACTTGTTGAAAACATGTCCCCCTCTTTTAAAGCAAGTACTTTTGTTGTTCCATCACCTGGTGCTATTGTATCTAAAATTTGTGATGTATACATTGAATAATATACATTTTCTCCAATTTTGGTAGAACTTGCTTGTGTTGTTTTCTTTCCTGGATTTTCATCTAATACTTTTACTTCCATTTCGATATCATATGAATTTCCAGTTGCTGAAATTTCTTGTTCAAATGCAGCATAATTATCCATTGATAATCTTCCTGTTGTTCTTACATTATCAACAAATTCTGTTGTTGCCGTTTTGACAGTTAGTTGTGATATATCATCACTCCTATCTGACATTGACATTAATGGAAATACAAACATTAAAATAGCTGCTAATATAATTGCAATAATTGTGATTAATGAATCTCCCATAATTCTCCTCCTTATAATACCATTATTATATTGTACATATGTTATTGTTTATAATATGAGATTACTCTCTTTGGGATTTTATTTGTGTCTGGTGTTGATGATTCTCCAAATTCACCACTAATATCTGTATCTGGATCATAATCTTCTGGCAATAAATCATTTTGATAATACACACCTAATTTTTCTTCAAAAGTATTCCCTCCTAATATTGTATCATAAATTCCTTCAGAATACAAGAAGGTTAACCCTGAATTATTTTCATATAACTGATTTATAAGCTCTTGATATGTCATAGTTGATCCATCCATCCTTTTGTAAGTTCCTTTATTACCATATAATAATGCCATTATAAAATTGTCTTGTTGCCAACTCTCTCCGATAACATCCTTTTCTAAATCAATGGAATTCACCTCTATTTGAGTTCCAGTATCATCTAATTTTGTATATAACGCAATTGGATTCCCTGCTGAATCATAAAAAAAGATTTTATAGTTTTCTTTATATGCCCTATAAATGGTTGGAACAATTGTCTCTTTTCCTACAATTCTTGTTCTAAGTCCTGTATCTTCTGCATATTGTGTTACTGTATCTCTATCTGAATACTGAATTAATACATCTGCTGTATATCTAGCTTGAGAAAAAGATGATATACTAATTCCCAATGCCAGTACAAAAACAAGTACGGCTGCTGCCATTTTTAATGCATCTGCTGCATTTTCCATAGTATATCACCCTTTCTTCATTATATTTCTGCTATATTAATAACATTAATTAACCCTTGATCGTTATACTCAAATGTAACTTCATATCTTTTACCTGTTGATATTTGTTCTATTTGAGGATCATTATCAGTTGTACCAATAGTTACAGCACCAGCTACTTCTACCTCTTTTCCTTCATTATTGTCATTTAAATTGCTTGAAACTACTTTTTGTAACAAAGATCTTACTGATGTTCCTGATTGTGTTCCTTGATATTGTGTAAATTGAGTGTTAAATTCTGTGATTTCCACCTCACTCATGGCATTTCCATTGGCAATACCTGCCGCTTGGTTATAAATTAAAATACCTAATGAAATAATTAAAATTGCAAGTAATATAGCACCTGCGATGATTAATGCTTTTGATGCATTCTCCATAATAAACTCCTCCTTATTTTAAATTAAATTTAATATATTTTTTTACTAAATTTCTTTAGTAACATTAATAACTTTGTTAAATTTTTCTATCTAGGTAGCAATTTGTTCAAAATATAAATAGCTTACCCTTCCATTGTTTTGATGATATTCCATTTTAGTACATTTAAATTTTATTTGATTATAATATTGCATAAATGTATCTGTTCCACTATTATAAATTTCCTCCATAGAATGTACTTCATTGTCATCTGTAAATAAAATATCTATTCGAACAGAATTTTTTCCATTATCCTCATATAATCCTGTACTATCTTTTTGTATATCATTTTTTGTATTATCATCTACAGCTCTATTAATTAATGTTGCTAAATCTGTACCCAATATTTCTTTATCTTTATACCACTCATATTGGGCATTGATTTTTTGTGCTTCGCGATAGTTTGCTTGATAATTTAAATACATATATCCTATTGAAGCAACAATAATCAACACAATTACTAAAAATATAATTATCTTTTTCATGTTTCACCCTACTTTTTTGTTATATTCCTGTACATCTAACAATATATACTCTTTTTGTTATGTCACTTGTTTCTACTTGCACATTGTATTTTTTTAATTCTGATGATGCATTTGTTATCGCATCTACTTGCTCTGTTAATAAATTATTATACCTTTGTGTGATTTGACTTTGTGGAGTACCATATCCATATTCTATTTGTATACCATCTAGTAAAACAGTTATATACTGATCCCTACCTGAAGCTATACTCCCTCTTTTAGGAAATTCATAATATTTATTATTTTCTGTTGCCAAATTAGCCATCGTAACCACATCATGAATCGTTACATTTTCATTTCCAACATATTTTGTGAATTGGCTATTAAATTGTGCAGTCTGATTTTCTTCTATATTGTCATGTATTCGGCTTGAGGCTCCTCCAAAATTTGAAAACAAGTATACAGCTAATGAAAGAATTAATATTCCTAAGAGAACTCCTCCTGCCATCAATAGGGCTTTTGATGCATTTTCCATATTACTCACCCACTCCTGTACATTTGAATTCCATTTTTATAATCCTTCCTGTGGCTCTGTCATATTCTGGACTAGCACTACAATCAAAATAGGTTCGTTTAAATTGAATATATTCATAGTAAAGTAAAGCATCTTCATAAATTTTATTAACAGAATTAGTTGTATAGTAGTCTGTTGCTGTCTTTGGTAAAATTCTTTCTTTATCAAATTCTTCAACTTTCTTATTCGATGTATAAGAAGAATTATTAGCAATAGAATCTATATTGAAAATTTCAGCTGCTAATTGGTTACAATACTTTTGTTCATATTTCGTTTCTAGTTGACGTATCGCACTATTATTTGAGATAGCACTTGAGTCGTTTGAACCATTAACTGTTGTTAAATTGGGTTGTCCAACAATGTTCACTATTGTATCTTCATTATAGTTTTGCTCTGTTATCAATCTATTTCCTAAATCATCATCATATAATAATTTTTCATTAATTCCATTCATATCAATTGTAACATGCATTTTTGTATATCCCTCTGTGTCTGTATATCTTGCATTATAATCTACTATTTTATTCATAAGTGATATCATATCACTTCCTCTTATACCATCTCTGGCATAAGTCGCAAATTCATTATTAAATTCTGCTACTTGAGCAGTTAATGTTACGTCATAATTTCTTTGTTGATAAGAAGTCAAATTACTCATCATTAGAACAAAGGCAGAAATGATAACAATGGCTATTAAAACACTTGCTGCCATAATTAATGCTTTTGATGCATTTTCCATTTGCTAATTCCTCCTTTATCTAATCTTGATTTTATTTTTCATTCTATATGCTGTTCTTATTATATAAATTCTTAAGAGAAAAGTCAATCTATTAAGTCTGTGCTGTCATAGTAGCAAATGAACTTGACATACTGGTTAATCCAATAAATACTAATGGAATAATCAAATATCCAACAAACATACATACCATTGGTGCAAACCCAATTGCCTTTCCTATCATACCTTTTCTTTTGATCAATCTATCATTTGATTCTTTTCTTTTTTCTTGATAATAGTCTCTTTCTGACTCTAACTCATCAAATGCATCTTTGATTGGTATTTTTTCTACTGCAGCTTGCATACTTTCTACAAGTCTAACAAGTGGCATATAACTGATTTCTTCCTTCATTTCTTCCAAAGCTTCCCATGCACCTGCTTCATAGTTATTCAAACATTTTCCAATTGGCTCTTTGAAGATATTGGCATATCTTTCTAGCCATTCCAAAATCATCTCTACATTTACCCTTTCAATTCTCATAAGCATTAAGATAATTGTTTGGAATTGCATTACTTCATCTTCCATCTCGATTTGTCTCATTTTTGCTTGGAACATTAGCATCCATATTGGTGCCATATATCCAATAATGGCAAATACGAAAGACAATAATACTTCAAACCATTGTAAATATTCACTATTGACAATTTGAATTTTATCGAAAATTCTCTCTGCAGCCTGTGTGATGCCAACTTCATCAAGTTCTTCATAGAAATCTGTTCTTTCTACTACCAGTTGTACTTGTGCCAAAGTACAATCCATATCTCCTCTAAATTGATCTATAACTTCATTATCATGTTCTGTTAATTCCATTGCTGTCGCTCGATCTTTTTCTGTCATTTCACCGCAAAATATCATATGTTGTCGTCGGCTCTGTATATACATAATCAATTGCTAATTGATGCAAATATATGAATATGATTAATGATGCAATACAAGTTACAATTGCCAAAGTAATTCGGTTAATATATAACCATTCCATTCTTAAATGTGATGCTGCATCTTTTAACAATTGTTGTACTTTTCTATATTCTTTTGTTCCCTCTTTTGGAATAAACAAATCCACAACTTTCTTAACATATTTTTTCTTGTATAATTTTGCTTGCCATGGATTTTCTGTATTTTTTGTATTAATTCCTGTTGAACCATTATCTTTTAATCTTCTAACTAATACATAACAAACAATCGTTAATATTAATATTAATATTTGGACAATCATTCCTGGTTTTCCATTATACCAACTTTCTGTAAATGAGAAGTTACTAATTGACCAACTTTTTAAAGGTTCTAGTAATAATACTGGTGCAATAGAGATTAAAGACAAACTTTGAAATACATAGTTTAATTTATCTCTCTTTAAAATTTCTAATTGCATTTCTTTTGTAATGTTGTTAATATTTCTCAAGTATAGTGAAGCACCATTTACTTTTCTATCACCAAATTCTTTTGTTAGATAAGATATACCTGCAAATTCCTTTAAAAATATATTTGGTGCAATATCATAATATTTTTCTAGTTCCATTTCTGGATCATCTGCAATCAAGGTTTCATAAATTTTTTCACCTTGTCTGGATATGTCCATCTCATCATCTTGTGATACTTGATAGATTGCTTCTTCTACCATGTTAAATTCATGATAAGCATGTCTAATTTCTGAGAAAAAATCTAATTGCTCTTTTAATAAGTTTGTATCTTTTTTATCAACAGATCCATCAATTAGTGTATCTATCATAAATAACTCAAATATTAATAAAGTGAACATGATTAGATAACTGCTCATAGTAATTAAAATTGTTAATATTGCTAATGGAATTACTATTACAAGTGCCCTTGTTAATATTTTTGCTGAATCTCTTCTGGTACTGTACTCATCATCTATATTAATGATTTCTAGTCTTCTTCTTAGTTTTAATATGTATCTCTTTAAAAATGGAATTCGTGCATATCTAACATATAATTTTTGATATAGAATTTCTGTTGAGAAACTCTTTTCCTTTGTTCCTTGCTGTAGTTTTCTAATTTGCCTATATTCTGATTTCTGCATTTTTTTAGATAGTATATAATAAGCTAATATAATGACTACTAATACAGCTACTGAACCACCCATTATGTAAAAAATAACTTCATTAGACACTTAGAATAGCACCTCCTTTTTTCTATATTTCGGTTTTTCTTGGTCTTCCTCTTCTTTCGATATCTGTACCTGCTGGTACAGTTTCTTTATACTTTATTCCCCAATTTCTTTCAATGAATTTATCAAATCCTTCTATATCAGACTCATCCATGTTGTTTCTCATTTCTTTAATATTTGCATCTGTAATTGGATTTGTCATAACATATTCTCCATCAACATTTTCTAATACATTTCTGTAAACATATAATTTTTTATCTGTTGATTTTGTAAAATAATGTGTTGCATTATCAAAAAATTTATCAAATTTTCCTTCTAATGTTTTTTCATTTCTATGGTCAAATGTATACTCATTTTTATCTTCTACTGGTATACATTCTGTTACTCTTTCAATATATCTTCTTCCTCTGAAGTCTTTTACTAAGTGAATATCAAAGTTTAATACTTGAACAACTTGTTCTTCTGCTGTTTTTTCATCTTTGAATACACCTGCTCTTAACATTGAGTTTCTCAATGCTGTTACTAAGTCTGGAAAAGTCTTAGCATGGTGTGTAAATAAGGTAAATTTTGATGCAACCTGTGCTGATTGAATCATCCAAGATGCTACGGGGTCAGTTGCAACCTCACCGATGATATTAACAGAACCATCTGTCTTTTTCTGAACGTCCAAACAGTCTTGTCCTGAAATTGTTTCTGTTTCCCTCATTGATAAGATATTTCTTGTTGGATAAATTTTTCTTAAGTGTAACTCGAAAGCTGTCTCTGTAATACGAAGGTTCATTGTTTCATATATATTTTCAATCATAGCCATAAGCATTGTTGTTTTTCCGGCAACCTTGCTCACCAGTTAGTGATATGATTCTAGCACCTTTTACTAAATATTTTAATAAGTCAATAGCTTCTTCTTTTCCTGGTCCATGAACAATTTGCTCTAGTGCTGCTCTTTGAACATCGAATTTTCTTACGAAAAATGCCCATGTTTCAGACATTGATGGTCTTACAACAACAACACGTGAACCATCTTTCATTTCGTTGATTTTATAACCATTTGTATCAGACAATTGTCCTGGGTTATTATATTTATAAATATTTTGACACACTCTTTTTAATTCTGCTTCTGTACCAAATGATAGAAAAGCTAAACGAATAGATTTACCTCTAAACATAATCCAAATACTATCACATGCTCTTGGCACTTTATGTTCTGCTATTTGACTTAAATAGTCTCCATCTGTTTGTGCAACTTGGCTTAAAAAACTCTCTGGTAATCCTGATACACCACCAGAAACACCATCTATATTCATATCTCTAATTTCATCTATACTACTATATCCTTTGTAATGTTGATAAATTCTTTGCACTACAACAGATAATTTGTCTGCAAAAGATAATGTAATATTTTCTTTCTCATATATATCATTTATCTCTTGTTCTGTAATAACATATGATGGTTTTGCTTCTCCCTCTACATATTTTAATACATCCAAATTATATTTTTTGATTAATTCAGACAATGCTTCATAACCAAATTCTTTTTTAAATACATAAATCAATATATCAAATTTATCTTGTGCCGTTAATAAAGATGGTACATCAAATGGAATTGCTTTTGATATATTGGTTTCATCTACTCCATATTCTTGTGCCAACAAATCATATATCAATTCTTTTACATATTTTTTGTCATTTACATCACCATATGTACAACCTTTTAAAGCCTTTTTTAATTCATATTTCTTATTTTTTCTTCTTTTTAATTCTTCTTCAGAAAGACCTATATCATATAAATTAACTTTTGTTATCTCATCTAACCTTCTTTTGATAAAAGCTTTCATGACATCTAATGTATATGTTTTATCATCTATATTCAGTGTATTCTCTACTTCTTCCGTTTTTTTCTTCTTTAGAACGTAGTAGATTCCAAATATAGCAATTCCTAAAACCACTAAAATTAGTACAATATTTATTATTGTCATTATAAGGTCTCCTTTCTTTCATTTGCTTTTCTTATATTTTCATTTGCAAATCTTGTAATCGGTATACTATATTTTCAGAAGCTCTTCTTACTTCCTCTATAAAGAATGCATTTCTGTCTTCTGGATCTAAATTTTTTCTAAATCTTAAAAATAAATCTGGTACACCAGCTTCTTCTGTTGCTTCAAAAAATAGTGTATTATATGGTATTGTTAATACTTGATTTTTTTCTCCTAAATATCTTGATATGTTTTTAGAATTATATTTAGAAAATTTGTCATATCTGCCTATTAATATTAATGCTTTTTTAGAAGCCAATAATTGGTTCTGTTCTTTCAATTCTCTAAACTTATCAATGCTTCTTAATCGTTGTGACATATTAATAACCACAATATCTGAATCATATATAATCGTTTTTCTTGTTTCCTCATCTACATTTTCATCTAAGTCTACAAATACCAAATCATAATATTGATTTGCTGCTTTTATAATACTAGGATACATTGTTTCTATAACCGTTCCATCTGATGGTGGATTTTCACATCCTAGTAATATTTCAAATCTATCTTTAAAAACAACTTTTGTATAATTTGTAATAATATTTGGCGATATTTTATTACTTTTAACCACTCTAGCCAATCCTTCTACTCCTGTTTCTACTTCTAAAGCTGCATTTGGCCCAAAAATTCCAAGATTTTTCTTTTTCTTTTTTTCTTCCCAAAAGCATCTTTTTAAAGAGTCTTCTCTATTAGTAGTTGAAATAACTAGTATTCTATAATTATGTTCTATTGCCATATAAGTTGCAATGGCAGCAATAGACATTGTTTTTCCTGTTTGTTCTATGCTACTATTATAAAATGTTACAATTGACATGCTTTATACTCCTCTTTCTATGATTTTAACAGCTCTTCTTATTTGATTTTCACTTGTATCATTTAAAATTTCACCTACAATATAAACCAAACTATCTTTATATTGCATACTCAATCTTTTTAATTTAATTTTTGCTACTCTTTGATTTTCTGCTAACACTGACCAATCCCCATTTTCAATTGGAAAATATATTCTATATTCATTCCACATCACTTTATATCCTAATGATAAAAAGTCTAAATAATCATCATCTTCTTTTAAAATTTCCTTTGTGAATAATATTTTGGTTAAGCTCATTGGCTCTTTTAAGTTACTTAATACTTCTAATCCTCTTTTTAGAGAATATAAATCGAAAGCTGTAACAAAATAATTCTTTGGCGCCTTTATTAAATCAAATTCTTCTACTGCTAAAGAATCATCTGCATCAATTAACATAATGTCATATGGTAATTCCTCATTTTCTGCAATTCCTAAATAGCCTTTTATGTCTGCCTCATTTTTAAATCCAACTGCAACATCTATATCTTCAAAATCAGTGATGTATGTAAGTGTAGGATTTATAACTGGTACAACATATTTGGCTTTTTGGGTTAGTGTTGAATCTACTACAATTACTTTTTTCTTCATGGTTGTTAAAATTTTCGCAACATTTAGTATTAAGTCTGTCTTGTCATACGTTCCTATAAATCCTACTTTTTTCATACTTGTTTCCTTTCTTTATTTTGTTGTATTTGTTGTATTTGTTGTGCTTGCTGCTGCAGCAGCTTCTGCTGATAGTCCTTCTAAGTATTCTTGTCTTGTTGATATAGAATTTGTAATGCTTTCTTCCATATTTGTTTCTAAATTAGTTTGAGATTGTCTTGTGTCAGTATCACTATCTATATCCTCAATTGCTGCATTAATAACATTATTTCTTTGCTCAGCTTGTGTTTGTACTCCTGATGAATCTGTTGCATTATATCTATTCCATAGAGCAGTTCTTGCCTCGTCTAGAATATTTGGATTTCCATTGATTAATTCTAACACTTCACGATTTACTGGGAAAGTAGGTGTTGAAGCTTCTTGTAATCCTGGTTCTGTATATTTGTTTACATACAACTTAGCACCATTAATTCTGAATGCATCAACAATTGCATTACTTAACATATTAATTTCATCTTCACTTAATTCTATAGAAATCGTATCTGTTGAATCTACTCCAGCAACAGTTGGTATTTCTACTTTCTTTTTAGACACTACAATATAATCTGTTCCGCTAGGTAATAGTAAACGGACATCTATATAATCTCCTGTTTCCAAATCAGTTGGTAATACAAACATATTATATTCTTGTTTTCTTACATCATTTCCTGTTACAGTTTCATCAATATATATCATTTCTCTTGACAAAACCGTTCCTGTTGTCAAAGGAATTTTTGCTATCATATTTGTTCCCAAATCTGATGGTGTAAGATAATCTGTTGGTGCTGCTGTTCTTACCACTTCTTTCTCAGTAAAATCTGCTGATGTAACTTCTTCTCCAGAATCTACATCCCTATTCAATGTATATACCTTAATATATGACTCTTGTAATTCTTTTTCTTCCTTTTTCATATTGGTTAATTGTAATATCAGAAATGCAATAATAACTCCTGTGATAATTAACATTAGTAGCATTCCTAACAAAAATGAATTTCTTGCTTTTCTTTGCATTGGATTTGTTGCCATTACAAATTCCTCCCTTTATTTTTATTTTTTTATTTTTTTTACAAATTTCTATCTATTTTATTTTAACGCATTCATTTTCTAAAATCAATGAATTTGGCTCTTGTCATTAAAAATTAACACGTTTGTAATATTTTTGTAATATTATAATACATGTTTTTCTAGAGCACTTGCCACTCCATCATTATCATTGGTTTCTGTTATATCTCTAGCTATTTTTAGTATTTCCATTGTACTACCTTTCATCGCGATTCCCATTCCTGCATTTTCAATCATTTTCTTATCATTTATATTATCGCCTATCGCCATAACTTCTTCTTTTGCTAATCCCATTCTTTTTCTTAAAAATTCTATTGCTTCCCATTTATCTACATTACTCGCCGAAATCTCTGTATAAAAATATTCTACTGGTATCTCTTCAGTTCCTTGTTTTATTATTTTCCTAGCCATATGAGAAATATCTAATACTTCTATACCATTTATTTCTTTTACTTTTTTTATAATCGAATGAAATATTGTACTATTTTGATCACATATTGTTATTTTTAAAAATTTTTCATCTTTCATATTTTCCACATATTCATACATATTTTCGACAATACTAATATTAGTTTGTTTGTTTTCTTCTTTTTTTAAATTTTCTTTATAATAATATAGTACATTAAATTTTAGATTTGTTGTTAAAATGACTTTGTCTGTATATACATTATATGCTATACTATTTTCTTCACATATCTTTATAATTTCTAATACTTTTTCTTTTTTTATGTAATTTTCATATATCATTTCATTTTTTTGAAGATCATATACTAACGCGCCATTGCCAGCTATAAAATACCCTTTTATTCCCAATTCTTCCGCAATCGTTTTTATAGAATCTATCGGTCTTCCTGAAGCTAGTACAATTTCTACACCTTTTTCTATGCATCTTCTTACTGTTTCTTTTGTTCTTTCACTAATCTCACCATAATGATTTAGCATTGTACCATCTAAGTCTATTGCTACTAGTTTATACATAAATTCCTCCTTTGTTTTACTTTTTATTATATATTTATTTTTTTTTCGATGTCAATATTTATTTTTTGATTTGAAAAAATTTCCTGTTTATTTTTTGTAATATTGTAAATCCTAGTATTAGAAAAAGCAATCGTTTTTTCTAATAAAGTATATATACTGGAGGTGAATAAACAATGGCAAATAACAGTAATAAAAAATTAGTTCCAGAAGCAATGAGCGCTTTAGATAAATTCAAATATGAAGTAGCTAGCGAAGTTGGTGTTAATTTAAAAGATGGATACAATGGTGATATCTCAGCTAAAGATGCTGGTAAAATAGGTGGTAACATGGTTAGAAAAATGATTCAACAAGCTGAACAACAAATGAAATAGTTGTTTTACACCTTTAATATACGAATTGTATATTAGTTTAGGCAGAAAGTTAAATTTTGTTTTTATATATTTTATTTTAAAATACATAAAGGCAGGATTTGATTTCCTGCCTTTTATTTTTATTAATATCTTATGCTTCTGGTTCTACTAAACCATAATTTTTTCCATCTTTTAATTTATGTATAACATTTACTTTTCCTGTTTCTACATTGATGAATGTTAAGAAATTATGTGTTGGTTTTTCTTGTAATTTTAATACAGCATCTTCTGGTAACATTGGTTTGATTTCATAGTATGAGGTTTTAATAATTTCATTTGTCACATCAGACTCTTTGTTATCTGATAAGTCCATTGTTTTTATGCTACCTTCTCTTAACATTTTTTCTTTTTTTGTTTTTACTTTTCTGATTTGTCCTTCTAATAT